>NZ_JAYKGW010000082.1:0-24672 GCF_035285525.1 Okeania sp.
GTAACACAGCCTTCCAGACTGTCATAGCTATAGCATTGTAACACAGCCTTCCAGGCTGTCATAGCTGTACCATTGTAACACAGCCTTCCAGACTGTCATAGCTATAGCATTGTAACACAGCCTTCCAGACTGTCATAGCTATAGCATTGTAACACAGCCTTCCAGGCTGTCATAGCTATAGCATTGTAACACAGCCTTCCAGGCTGTCATAGCTGTACCATTGTCACACAGCCTTCCCGGCTGTCATAGCTGTACCATACTAAGATGAAATCCTCTGTATATAGTCATTTCCCTTGTTATGAGGTACAGCTATCGCGGGCAAGATGCCGGCACTACAATAATTTTACGATTTAAGCTTGTACATCATTTGGTCGAAATTTGCTGTATCAGAATAACTTTGAAGACGCGCTAGCTCTACTGGATCGACTTGTGGCATATCTTTAGTCAAATCTCGCTTGCGAAATAGAACTTCGGAAATAGTACGAGTAGGTTTGAATTGAGTGATATTTTGGCAAAGCATCATTGTAGCTAAAGCTTCCACAGAAATATCAAGTCTTTTTGCCTCTGCTTCTAAGCGTTTTCCTTCTTCTTTTGGCAGTTGAATAGTTATGGCCTGAGATTCATTCATAATAATTTATATTTTAATCGCGGGCAAGATGCTATAGTAATTTTACCATTCAAGCTTGTACCTCATATAAAATCCCGATAACTACGATATCCAAGTCATTGCGACTGTAACGGAGTGGAAAGAAGCAATCTCCTAGAACCTTGAGATTGCTTCCTATCGTCGCAATGACAATTTTCAACCAGATTCTTTCTATGCGACTGCAACGGAGTGGAAAGAAGCAATCTCCTAGAACTTTGAGATTGCTTCCTATCGTCGCAATAACAATTTTCAACCAGATTCTTTCTATATCATTCCCTCGAAATATGCCGTATTAATAATTAATTATTAATAGGATTTACGCATGAGACACGAAAAACATGGGTTTGAGATTGCTTCCCGACCGTCGCAATGAAAATAAGTTGCACTTGCGTAAGTCCTGATGAATTATTAATTATTAATTATGTACTGGCGTTTTCACACTAACAGCTTCTTCTAACCAAACATTAGGTAACTGACGCGGCCTTTCTGGTAATTCCATCAAACCCATTTCTGTTAGTCGAATGACATTGCTGAGAGTTTCTACTAAAGCAGGTTCAAAATAAGTACCACTGCGATCGCTACAAATTGCTAGTGCTTCTCCTAAACCAAGAGCAGCACGTCCACCCCGTGGTTGTGTCAACTCTTGGAAATAAGAGACTAAACCAAGAATACGAGATTCTATAGGTATTTCTTCTGCTCTGAGACCATCTGGTTTACCACTACCATCCCAACATTCCAAATGATGAGCAATAATATTAGTAACTGGTGCCAACTCTGGCATTGCTGCTAATAACTGAGCGCCCAGCACACTCTTTTCCTGCCAAAAATTTAAACTTTTATCATCTAACTCATTAGGTGTTTTCATAAATACTTCTTTTGGCGCTGAAACCAACCCAACTCTAAACAATAATCCTGCTAACCGCAAACGTCGTAATTTCAAAGTTGGTAAATCTAACATTTGCCCTAAAGTTTCAGATAAAGCTGCAACTTGCAAAGAAGCAATGGGGTTGGTTTCATCTTGTTCGTCTACTTTCTGTGCCATTCGTAAAAATGCCTGTAACTTATTAGCATTCAGGTTGCGACTGACTCGTAATGCTTGACCTTCTAATTCCCAAAGTTCCCTGGTTTGTCTATTGATAGCAATCATTTGTTCCTGAGTTGTTTGCAGATAAGAAACTATTCTGGAAACTACATCACTCATATCTGTAGGTGCTACACCTTCAGCTTTGATAATTTCCTGATGTTGTTTTTGAATTGCATCTGCTAATGCGGGATCATAGGGGCGACATCTTTCTGTCAGTATTTTTGCTGCTTTTTCTACTAAGTCATGCTCGAACGTCCATAAACCATAGAATTTTCTTTCTATATCTACAGTTGGTTTACCGTGGGGTAAATATTCATCATCAGACAGTTCATGGCAAAGTACCATAGCGCGATAAGTTGGAGCTAATATGATTAGGTTCCATTCATTAACCAAACTATCAGTAGTTTCCAGATTAACTAAAGAAACATTATCTAACTGACTGGTAGGATGTTCAGATAATCCACTATCTGGTACTGCCGCAATCATCACATGAGAACTACATTCAGCTATTTGTTGATAACGATCTGCTTCTTGGAGATACCATTTTCCTTGTTGAAATGTGACTAATACTAATGGTTTTGCTTCTGGTTGTGTACTGTTATTTTGTAAAATGTGGTCTTCTAAAGCATGACACAAAGCGACTAATGTATTTTTGAAATAAACTCCATAACTAGAGGGAAGTTTTCCTTCAGGACTGGCTTTTTTTAGTTGATTTAAAGTTGCTTCTGGATTCATTTTATTAAAGGATATTTTTTTATATATTTGTTGTAAGCATTTAGTTTTTAGTAATCAGTTCTGAGCAAATAATAAATGATTATTTACTAAAGTTAAAAGAACTTACTTTGGCAGTATTTTTCCTATTTATACACATTATTATGATTTTGTCAAGTAATATACAAGTATAGCAATTCTATTTTATTTGTGTATAAAAATATTACCGCTTTTCGGGAATAGGAAATAGGCAAGAGTTTCCGAGTTTATTTCTATTTATTGAATTATGAAAACCTATTTAGGATTGCTATATTGATCTGACAAAAAAAGTGTTTAATAATGGATAATTGATAATTACCTCTTCCTAAAAGAAAGAGGATTGAACAAAAGGAAAAAATTTATTTTTTTCCCTTTTAAAGGGGAGGCTTCAAGGGTTAAATTATTTAATTGTTTAATTATTTAATTATTAATTCTTTGGTAAAATATATCCGAATATAATTGAATTAGGACTTACCGATGAACCCTATTAGTAGGGTGCGTTTTCCGCCCTTGAGCGGACATGGAAAGCGTAGCAGTCCCTATACGATAACGCTCCGCGACATCGAAAGCGGAGCATTCTGTATACGAAAAAGCGCACAACGCACCAAGACTCTATATATATTGTCTGTGCGTAAGTCCTGTGAATATAATTTAGGTATATAACTATGGAAGTTTCTCAAAAGAGGGAAGCATTTATTCCTTATTCCCGAAGAGATATTATAGAACTTTGTCTTCAAGATGGTAAATTGCCTCAATATTCTCTACAAAAATTTAGAGATTTTTGTTCTATTCTGCTGGCATATTATCATTTTAAATTACATAAAAAGCTGGAAGTATTAAAGGAAAGTTATGCACCTTTTAATCCAGATGCTAATCCTAAATATGTGGCTAATTATTCTGATTTATAACTCGCTACAATGCAGACTAATATAATTGAAAGTTTTCGAGAAATTCTCCAACAAGGTAATTATTATCCCATATATCAGGAAAGTTTAGAACGTGCTTTCCAGGAAATGTCACTAATCGAATTAAAAACAGATATTGATTTTGATGATTTTGAAGAAATGGTCTGTTACTGTCGGGGAGATATTTATCAAACATATAGTTTTAAGAGGTTTTTCCGAAAAATCCAAAAGAAAATTGATATTTTTGAAAGAGTGATTTTATTAATTAAGTGCAAGGATAAGGAAAATAATAATACTTCTGATAATTCTCTGAAAGAGTCTAATTTACTTCCTAGTAAAATTTATATTTCTCTCTACAGAAATATTCCGAAAAGTGATATAGAATTTTTATTTCCTAATGTCAAAGTTAGCATGACTTTGAAAGATCGTCTGATTTTAATAGTTCCGGCTATTGCTACAGCCATACCTATTACTCTGAAAATTTTACCTCAACTTTTACTAATTATTGGCGTAATTGTATTTTTGTCTTTTGGTCCTAATTATGTGGAACAATTAAAGTTGAGAGCTAATCCAGAAGATGTGAAAAATATGACCGGACTTTTATTAGCTTCATTATCTTTATTAGTGACTTTAGGAGGTTTTTGTTTTAAGCAATATAGTCAATATCAAACTAAACATATTAAGTTTCAAAAACAAGTAACAGAAACCTTATTTTGCAAAAATATTGCTAATAATTCTGGTGTATTTAAAACTTTAATTGATGATGCCGAAGAAGAAGAATGCAAAGAAATTATTTTAGTTTATTATCATTTATTAACGACTAATACACCTCTAAATCCAAAACAATTGGATGAAAAAATTGAAGTCTGGATGGAGGAAAATTTTGATACTAAAATTGATTTTGATATTAACGGACCTTTGAATAATTTAACAAAAATTCAGGGCAAAATTGTCAGAGATGGTGAAGATGAGAATAAAGTTTCAGAGATACCATTATTAAGCTATGATGAAAATGGTTGTTGTCAAGTATTGTCCCTAGATGATGCCAAACAATTAATAGATTATATCTGGGATAATCTGTTTAATTATGCTTAAAATTAATGGATTAGGACTTACACGGGAGGAACCCGGTTTCTACGATAAATCCTTGTTTTGAGCAATAGATGTCTATGAGAAACCGGGTTTCTGGGTTCACATGGCTTTAGTCCTGTGGATAATTGATAATGTTCGTAAAAAAAGGGAACACTTAACTGGGAACAGGGAACAGGGAAGAGTAATTGATGCTTTCGTATGGGAGAATTGATTCTATTTTTTATTTTTGGAGATGTCTAATCAATTCAACAACATCAAGATTCCGAATATGTCGGCAGAGGTATTGATGCGCTGTGGTATTTAGTTGTAGGTGAGGAAAGTTAAGTCTAGTCTAGTAGGTTGGGTTAAGGAACGAAACCCAACAATAATTAGGTAGATGTTGGGTTGCGAGATACACTTAACCCAACCTACTCAATTAACTTTTAACTTAACTTGGCTCAATACCTAATTCCCGCAACCTTGCCTCAAGTTTCGTAGGTTGGGTTGAGGAACGAAACCCAACAATAATTAAGTATATGTTGGGTTCGAGATACGCTTTTCATGTTGCGTAGCAAAACCCAACCTACTCAATTAACTTTTAACTTAATTTGGCTCAATACCCAATGCTCGCAACCTTGCCTCAAGTTGTGCCACTTTTTGCTTTTCCTCTTCAACCTGTTGTAAAGCCAACTCCTTTTCCCGCTTCTCCTGTTCCGCACGTTCGGCACCAGTAGGAATAACATTTCCCTCAACATCGCACCAACGTAACCAAACATCCTCCTTTCCCTCAAATTTTCCTGACCATAAAGTTAACCCCAACCCAACTTTTTCTAACCAAGTTTCCGTAATTTGCTGATAAGCGATCGCTCTCAACTCATACACTTGCAGCAAAGATTCACCCAAGATTTGGAGCGGCTCGAAAACCACATAATAACCAACTCCCATCCGGGCATAATCTTTAAGTTTACTACCCAACTCGTTTCCGACTTTATTAGAAACTATTTCCACTACTACATCTGGTGCTTTACCAAATCTCCAAGTATAATAGCTGCGGTCTTTTTTTTCAGTCCAGTCATCGGGTATTGTCACATCTAAACTCAGAAAAACATCAGGCACTAAAGCTGGTTTTCCTGTAGAATAAAACACTCCCACATTTGCTGCTGCCAAGAATTGACTGTTGCCATCTACACCAGACCATGAATCATATAAACAGTTAGTCAGGAGACGTTGTTGTTTTTCTGAGTGAAAATTATCCACTGGAGTATCATCCTCTATGATTAAATGACTAATATCGGGTTCAAGTGGAGTTTCATATTCTATGACTAAATGATTAATACTAGGAGTAGTTAATTCTTCTGTTTCTTCTGTTTTAATTTTAGATATCATATTCATCTTACTAATTTACTTAAAGGACAAAATATTTGCTTCTTAGGTTTTGAATCTATTCTATTAATTTTCTTTTTCCATTCTAAACAAACTAGAATCTACCTTAAAAAAAATCCCCAAAGTTTCAGCCTACGAAGCGGAAGTATACTTATCAACAAACCCTTGTCAACCAAAATTATAACCTTGTCCTACAGCTTGAAATCTCCAATCATTATCTTGACGATAAAGCCTCCCAAACTCTAAAACAGTTTCTCTAGTTAATGTGAAATTTCGTAGGTTGGGTTGAGGAACCAAACCCAACAATAATTAGATATATGTTGGCTTCGAGATACGCTTAACCCAACCTACTTAAAAACTAAGAAGTATACTTATCAACAAACCCTTGTCAACCAGAATTATAACCTTGTCCTACAGCTTGAAATCTCCAATCATTATCTTTACGATAAAGCCTCCCAAACTCTAAAGCAGTTTCTCTAGAAAAATCTTCTTCTAATTCATATTTAGTGACTTCTTCTCCTGTGCTAATATCATAAATTCTAATAAAAGAATTTCTGACTTGCCCAAAGTTTTGTCTTCTTTCATCTGCTTCATGGATCGTCACTACAAATAGTATTTCTTGAATAGTTTCGTCTACTTTAGTTAAATCTATTTCTATTAGTTCATCATCTCCCGAACCTTCTCCAGTTCTACTATCTCCTGAATGTTTTACAGAACCATCTGGTGATGACAAGTTGTTATAAAAAACAAAGTATTTCTCATCAGGAATTTTACCATTATTTCCTAACATAAATACAGAAGCATCTAAATCAAATGCTGCACCTGTATCTGTAGTATTTACATCCCATCCTAACCCAATACCAGCTTGGGTTAAATTAGGAGATTCTTTGGAAAGATTCAATCTTTCACCTTTACTTAGATTAATAGACATAATTTACTCCTTTTTAGTTATCATTTATCAGTTTTAAGTGAAAATTAACTTACTGGTAAGCATTTATTAGTGATATGAGACAAACAGTTTTTAAGTTATCACAGGACTTAGGCAAAAGGACTATATATAGATTCTATATATATAGATTCTTGGTGCGTTACGCTACCGCTAACGCACCCTACTAATAGCTAAGATTAATAGACATAATTTACTCCTTTTTAGTTATCATTTATCAGTTTTAAGTGAAAAGTAATTTTCTGGTAAACATTTATTACTTATCTGACACAAACAGCTTTTAAATTATCAGTTAAACTACTTCTAAAGTAGAATTTTTCACATAAGCATTCAGCTATTAGCACCTCAGCTAGCCTCCTGCGGAGGAACTGTGTTAACAGCAATAATATTCTGCCTTTAAAACTACCTATTATCAAGTTTTATGTCAAGAGAGATGTTTATAAAGTATAGTCTTAAAAATAGGCGATTATATCAAATCTGCTTGCTTTAGAGAATAAAGTTATATCATCACCATCAGAAAATCATCACCATCAGAAAAGGGGGAAAACTCATAGTTTGTCAGAGATTTGGTCTCCAAATCCCTACGGCTTTTAATTCTACCGATATTACCAGATTTGACATTAAATCTAAAACCAAAAATAATAGCTGATAGCTCATAGCTGACGGCTAAATGCTTACTTTTTCACTTAAGTAAATGTCGATTATGAGCTAATTTTACCCAAGCAGGATATTCAGTCATTAACAAGTCATAAAGTTTGTCATCGGAAATACTTTCTGGGTCTTCTAGACTGAAGAAATTTGCATTATCAACATAGCGATCGCTCATTTCATCAAGTTTTTCCAGAAAGCTAAAGTCACTAGCAAATGCTTTTTCTAACCAACCAAAAAATCCTTTTCCAGAAACATCCTTATGTGACTTACCGATAGCCATAAACTGCCAAAAAATCGGTTCAAAAGATGACCATTTTAATTGTTTTTCTGTCTCTTTTTCATCAGAAGTTGCTCCATCAGTGACAAACATTATATAAATAGGTTGATCAGCAGCCACAGGAGAATTTCTACTACCACCATTTCCAGAAGGAAAATAGAAATTTCTAATCATTTTCATCACCTTGCCATAATAAGTTCCTGGTTCTAATGGATACTTTTCTTGTATGTTAGGAATAAAATTTTGGAAGTTAACTAAAGTCATTTCTCCTACCTGATGAGGATTTTCTCCAAACAGAAAAATATCAATGGAACCACTATCATCAAACCGACATCCTAAAGCAAAAACTTTTTCTGCTAAACGTTGAATTTTTCCTGATGAATAAAGGGAAAACATTGACCCAGAAATATCTAGGCAAAGTGCAACTTTAGCTTGATGGTTTTTCAAATTTGCTTTGGCCAGTGACATATCTGCTTTTTTAGCCAGGTCGATTAATTTTGGAGCTTCTTGTTCAATTTTTTTCAGAGATATAGCCATAATTTTTCCCTACAAAAACAACCCTAGTTGATGAACAAATCACATATAAGAAGGTGTCTTATTTTCAGTTATCAGTAACCAAAAGCAATAGCTTAGTCCTTACACTTACCAATTAATAATTAGAGATACTTTTCATGATCAATTATTAATTATCCATTGTTCCTTTATTAACAAACTGTAAAGTAAAAGCTTCTTTATAGTTAGTATCTGGCTTAATTATTCCTGCTGCTACTAAACTATCAAAGAATGATTTCCATCTTTCATCTGTCATAGCACCGATACCTTTAGTAGTAGCATCCCCAGAAATAACAATACCATATTCTTTCATTTTTTCTAAACTATAAGCTAATAAATCGTCTTTCATTTCTGGATTATCTTTTTTAATTAATTGATTTGCTGGTTCAGGATTTTCTAAATAACTAGACCAACCTTTAATCGAAGCATCAACAAATCTCTGAACTAAATCAGGATTTTCTTCTACCATTTTTTTTGTGGTTTCTATAGTAGTTGCATAAGGTAAATAACCAGCATCTGCTAATAACATAACTACTGCTTTAAAACCTCCTTTTTGCTCAATAGTGAAAGGTTCCGATGTCAAATAACCTTGCTGAATTAAATTTTTATCTAATAGAAAAGGAGCTATATTATTGTTATAAGGCCGTCTTTGATCGTCTGTATAATCAAACTTATTTTTGAGAAATTGCCAATAGCCTTTTTCTGCTAAAGATGATACTAAAATTGGTTTACCTTTTAGTTGTTCTAAAGAGTCATTTCCTACTCCTGGATGAGCAATTAATACTTGGGGATCTTTTTGGAAAATAGCTGCAACTGTAATAGTAGGAATCCCTGCTTCTACAGAACTAATTGCCTCAATACTAGAACCCATATAAAAGTCAATTGCACCTCCTACTAATAGTTGAGTTCCATTGACTTGAGCATTTCCCATTCTAATAGTAACATCTAAACCATAATCTTCATAAATTCCTGTAGCGATCGCTTGATAAAAACCCCCATGTTCGGCTTGAGCATACCAGTTAGTTCCATAAGTAACTTTGTCAAGATTTTTGTCAGTTTTAGTTGTTGAATTAGAGTTATTTGTATTAGTACAACTTGTTAATATACCACTGCCAATAGCTAGGCTACTATACTGAATAAATTGACGACGATTAATATTATTCATCTTTTTTACTAGGTTTGATAGAGTATTTATTTTCTTCTTTCAATAGTTTAGCATTTTCAGCAGACAAATTGAAAAATAACTTAGATCTAAATTCCACCAACACAGACTAATTTTGCTTTGTTATTCTGTCATCAATTATGTAATTAAGTTGTTCAAATCCTTCAAAATCTATCTCGAATTAACCTTCTATATCTCCCTCAACCGACTCTGGTTTGTCTAAAATAAAAACCACGAACTCTGTCAAATATGCCCTATTTATATTCAGACTAATTGAAGAGTTTTTTCGTTCCATAGAAATAGGTGGAATTTCTAAATTATCATCATCCATTTTAATAAAATCTTATAAGTTAACTAAACCTATTAAAGGAAATAACTTAACACCTTTAAAATTTTTGAATAACTTTGACAAAATAGTACAGAATATAGGCGATAAAATCTTACTTTTGAATTTTGACTTAACAAAATCCTACTGCCTCAATAACACTTTCCAAAGCGATCGCTACATGAGTCCAATGAGTCCCCCCCTGACAAAACACCACATAAGGTTCCCTCAGAGGTCCATCTGCTGAAAATTCAGAAGTAGACCCATCAATAAAAGTACCACCTGCCATTACCAACTGACTTTCATATCCAGGCATCGGTGCAGGAACCGGATCTAAATAAGACCCCACAGGAGAATATTGCTGAATAGCTCGACAAAAAGCAATTAACTTCTCTGGAGACCCCAACTTCACCGCTTGAATAACATCCCGTCGTTTTTCCAGAGGCAAAGGATTAACCGGATAACCCAACTTATCAAAAACATAAGCCACCAAATGATTTCCCTTCATCGCCTCCCCCACCATTTGTGGTGCCAAAAATAAACCTTGAAACAACAACCTATTTTGCTCAAAAGTCGCCCCCCCACTACTACCAATACCAGGAGCAGTTAACCGACAAGTCGCAGCTTCCACCAAATCTGCCCTACCTACCACATACCCACCCGCCATAACAATTGTACCACCAGGATTCTTAATCAAAGACCCCGCCATTAAATCCGCCCCCACTGCCGTCGGTTCCCGGTCTTCAATAAACTCCCCATAACAATTATCCACAAAACAAACCGTTTCCGGATTTTGTTCCTTAACCATCTTGACAATTTGCTCAATTTCTGTAATAGACAAACTAGGTCGCCAAGAATAACCACAAGAACGTTGAATCAAAGCCAGACGAGTCTTTTCCGTAATTGCAGATTCCAACCCTTGCCAATTTATTGTCCCAGTTTCCGTCAAAGGTAACTCCCGGTAACTAACCCCAAATTCCTTCAGAGAACCTTGACCTTCCTCCCTCAGACCAATCACTTCCTCCAAAGTATCGTAAGGAGGACCAGCCACCGACAACATTTCATCCCCCGGCCTCAAAGTCCCAAACAAAGCACAGGCGATCGCGTGGGTTCCCGAAACAAATTGGACTCTTACTGCTGCGGCCTCGGCCCCCATCACCTCTGCAAAAACCTTGTCCAAAGTTTCCCGACCCAAGTCATCATGGCCATAACCAGTTACTCCAGAAAAATGATGGACACCCACTCGATGATGACGAAAAGCATCTATAACCCGTTTTAGATTTTGCTTAACCAGGCCATCAATTTGGGAAAATAGGGGAAATAGGTTTTCTTCTGCTGCTTGTAGATATTTGAGGCTGTTCATATTTATTTACTTTATTTGTGGTATGGTTAATAGAATGTGACATTTTAATTAATGTTCAAATCGACAATTAAATAAAAAAATGTAATTTTTTAGAAAAAAGCGCAATAAAAAAATTTTTGTTTTACTTAATGTGAACATAGTAATTTATCTTGTTTTTTAAGTTAAACTATTATCTGAAATAGGTAATGCTAAGGTAAGCATTTTTTGTGTAATCCTGCCAAAACAGCTATTAGCAGTCAGCTAGCCTCCTGGAGGAAAACTGCGCAATTCAGCAATTAGTAATAAATAATTACTTCTGAACTTTAGGAAAGAGATTTCTACAATAACTTTTTATTCTTTCTCAATTTCAATGGTTGCTTTTAATTTATCCAAAATTAATAGCTGAACTCTAATAGCTGACCGCCGAATGCTTACTTGCTAAGATAATTGCTCTACCTTATTTTTTATATTTTTTTAAAATTAGTTCAGGGTAAGCTATCTTACACTATCACTATCTAAAAATGGATTTAAACTTAAACATTTAATATTACTCAGGATGTTCTTATGAAAATATTTTTATTAATAGATTAAATAGTTAATTATTACCAAAATATTTTCCACATCCTCAAAATTTTGTGCTGAAAATAGCTCTTGTCTGAGCAACAAAGTTCGTAATTTAGAGATTTTTTATGACAATTTCGACATCAGAAAAACTTTCGCTGAATTGGCCGATAATAGCCTTTATGGCATTCCTTCACATTGGAGCTCTTTTTGTCTTAGTTCCTAGTAACTTTAGTTGGACTGCAGTTGGTCTAGCAGTATTTTTACATTGGCTCACAGGTGGTCTAGGCATTACTTTAGGGTTTCATCGTTTGGTAGCACATCGTAGTTTTAAGACACCTAAGTGGCTAGAATATTTCTTGGTTTTTTGTGGCACACTTGCTTGTGAAGGGGGAGTTTGTGACTGGGTAGGTTTACATCGTCTTCATCATATACATTCAGATAATGAAAAAGATCCCCATGACTCTAGTCGTGGCTTTTGGTGGAGTCACATGGGTTGGATGATCCATGAATTACCAATTAAGTCTGAAGTTCCTCGCTACATTAAAGATATAGCAGAAGACCCTGTTTATAAGTTCTTGGATACTTATTTTATTCCCATTCAAGTTGCCTTTGGTATTTTGCTCTACCTAATAGGAGGATGGCCTTTTGTAGTTTGGGGTGTTTTCTTTAGATTAGTTGTTGTTTTTCACTGTACTTGGTTAGTGAATAGTGCTACTCATAAGTTTGGTTATCGTACTTATGATTCTGGTGATGATTCTACTAACTGTTGGTGGGTGGCTGTATTAACTTATGGTGAAGGTTGGCACAATAATCATCATGCTTTTCAATATTCAGCACGTCATGGTTTACAATGGTGGGAAATTGATACGACTTGGATGATGATTCAATTCTTGCAAATTTTTGGTTTAGCGACTGATATAAAATTAGCAACAAAATAGGTAAGTATTTACCATTCAGCCATCAGTTTCATTTTTAGTTAACAAGTCAATCTTGTCATTATTATGCTTTAGTTCTTTGGTTAAAAGTGTATTAGAAGTTAAACGAAATGAATGAAGGAATCATTTTTATTATTGATATCTGACTGATAGCTGAATGTTTACTTAATATAGTTTTCAGTTAATGGTAATCCCGGCGCTCAAAACTTTAGTTAAATCTATATTTTGTATTTTGTTGTATTGGAACGACGCAGCTAAAATGGTGCATTAGATTTTCTCCCTTGTCTTCCTTGTCTAGCTACAACCAAAAAGTAATGCACCATTTAAGATGAAACACTCTAGTAGTGGAATGTTTCACCTACAATAAAATAGTATACTAGGGAGTAAAGGGTCGGGGTAGGGAAGTTGCATACAACGTCTACGGGAGAAAGATTTTTGTTGGTGGGTTACTTCCTCCTGTACAGAAGTAAGCTACGTTCCATCCATGGTTTCCTGCGGAATGCTAGGCAAACGCAATAATGGAGTGCGCATTTCCTGACGGAATGCTCCGCTTTCCATGTCGCGGAACGCGAAACAACCCAACCTACATCTATATGCATCATTATTAAGATGAAACTATCCAGTAGTAACTATTAAGGGACTTCCATATCAAAAAAATATCCCATTAGTTAGAGTTGGCGCTCAAAAGTCTTTTTTTTTGTTAAGGTAGGGAAGAGGGAGTAGAGAGTAGTAAAAAGTTAAGAGGAATAGTAGATTTAGATATAGGTTGGGTAGAGGAACGAAACCCAACATTAAGAGACTACCATGTCAAAAAATATCCCATTATTTAGAGTTAGGGATCAAAAGTCTTTTTTTTTGTTAAGGTAGGGAAGAGGGAGTAGAGAGTCGAGAGTAGTAAAGAGTTAAGAGGAATAGTAGGTCTAGGTTGGGTAGAGGAACGAAACCCAATATTAAGAGATTGCCATGCCAAAAAAATATCCCATTAGTTACGAAAATTCGGTTAACGAACGATAGAGTAGAAGATTGGGATAATTTATATTGTGCTATTCCCTAGACTAGGCAATACAGAAGCTAAATTAATTTTTCTATAGAAAAAACAATGTAGAGAAGTTGCATAAAACTTTCCCTACATTTTTTGATATTGCATAAGAATAATACTTAACTATTCGTAAAATCCTAGTAGATTTCACAATAATCTCAGAGAAGAGAGGAAAGGTTATTTAAGATTTATGTTAAGCGGGTAACGCGATTCGAACGCGCGACATCAACCTTGGCAAGGTTGCGCTCTACCACTGAGCTATACCCGCAACTATTCCTTAATATTTATATTGTCACAAATAATTTTATTTGTCAACCCCTCAACAGAATTTTTTTTGAAAGTCAATCTCTGATGACCTTTGTCATACTTCTGGAGATACATCAGACTCGATAAAGCTGTTAGAAGTCACTGGTAAGGCTTGAGCTTTACCCATGATACTATAACTACTAGATGATGAATTGATACTATTCTTGAGTTGACGCATCAAACTTCCCATTTCCAAAGCATTCATGGCATATTCCCAACCTTTATTACTTTTAATACCAGCTCTCTCCAAAGCTTGCTGCATGGTATCCGTGGTCAAAACTCCAAAAATTACAGGTACTCCAGTCTGAAATGCTGCGGCAGCAACTCCTTTAGATACTTCAGCAGCTACATAATCAAAATGAGGAGTTTGACCTTTAATTACAGCTCCTAAACAAATTACAGCATCATAGCTATTACTCATAGCTAATTGACGTGCTACTAGAGGAATTTCAAAACTTCCTGGTATCCAGATATAATCAACTTGAGTCCCATTTGGATTTGGATCGACCCCGTGGCGTTTTAAACAATCTTGACAACCTTCCAGTAATTTACCAGTAATTAAGTCATTGAAACGAGCAATTACAATAGCAAAGCGTAAGGAGTCAACTTGAGTAAATGTTCCCTCAAAAACTGTCATTTTAGAATTTTTTTATGTTAATTATGTAGATAAAAGTTCAGAGATAACAAGCACTAACTCGCTATCCCTGTATGTCTTACAGCAATTTTCAGATTAATAAACCAAATCAACGATAACCTTGTAGGGACCTTAAATGTAACGTCCCTACTTTGTGGACTACTCACATGAAAAGTGCTGTAATATTCATTGTTTCTTAACTTTAGATTTTAGATATTATCAGTTTAGGTTAATATCACCAAAAATCAGGCCAATAGCCTTCCTTAAATAGCTTTAGTAGTCGGTACTGACAACTAATAACTGAATTTGGCCTAAACTACTAAAAAGTTTAAAACACCCACTGCAATTACCAGTGCTACCCACAAACCAGAACCGATAAAAATCAAAGGTTTACCTTGACTCCAGACTTGAGGAGAAGCATAAGCAAAAGGCACGCCTACTACGAGGATAAAAGATAAGACTACTAATAGAAGTAGTACGAATTGAAATAGGAATGTTAACATTTTTTTACTCCCGGTGCAACAACAAATTAATCCTATAGGGAATTAGATTATCATAAACTGTGCGTAGGACATTCTCCCGCTTTTTAAATTTAAGTAGAATTTGCTGAAAAAATCACAGTGTGGTTCGTGTGGGGAGGGTGGTTCGTGTGGGGAGGGTGGGAGAAACAATTGTTCCTTGATTTTCCTGCCCAAATCTAAAAATGCTAAAATCTTTGTATCAGGACTTACGCGGAAACACTAGATATAGTGTTAATCCCATATGCAACAGGTTCTCAACTCTATATATAGTATATTCGCGTAAGTCCTGTGTATGTAAAGACTTTGAGATTTAATCAGCCAACCCTAATTTAGGGAATAGGCAACAGGTAATGGTCGAATTAGCAAAAGTTTCAGGCTTTATTTCTAGTTATTGAGATATACCCTTTTTCTATTCATTTTTTCACCTGCACTACCTGAAGACTACCTCCAGCGTATAAAACAGTTTTAGGTGATTCATTATCAACTAAATTAAACCCTATTTCTTTTAATAATTCTAATATATTTGTGTTGATAAAATTCCAGCAAGTTTCTGTTTCAAATAACCAGAAAAATATTGCTATTCCCGGCCAAAATAAAGGATTAGTCGGACTGTGAAAATCAACAAAAGTAAAAATTCCACCTGGCTGCAAAATTCGGTAAACTTCTTGCAGAATTTGCCGTAATTGTTCAGGGTTCATTTCATGTAAAGCAGCACTGGTATGTACTAAATCAAATTGATTATTTGAGAATGGCATATCTTCAGCAAATGCTTCAACATATCTTGCTGATGGTACATTTTTTTTGGCTCTATTTATTGATCGTGGAGAAGCATCTAATCCTATGACATTTTGAGAGTGTTGAACTAGAAAATTAGTGGCTTGACCACTACCACAACAAAGGTCAAGTATCTGAGTATTTTGGTTAATAATTAAACCTTGCAAAGCCAGTTGGCGAAAGCGAGTTTCTCCCCCAACAGTAAGAGCTGCTAAACGAGAAATTCCGTCGTACAACCATTGATATTTATAACTCCAGTCTCTGAAAATTGTTGCCATTTTTTTTAATCAAAAGTTATGATTTTTATTTATACTCGACTCAAATAGTTTTGGTCTATTAGTTGACGGTACATTGTCAGGAAAATATAATTAAGAAAATATAAATATGTTAAATTTAGTAACAAATATTAAAATGGGAGCCTTATTTCAACTATGAGTCGCATAGGAGTATTATTACTTAATTTAGGTGGGCCTGAACAACTAGAGGATGTGCGCCCCTTTCTCTTCAATTTATTTTCTGACCCAGAAATTATTCGTTTGCCTTTTCCTTGGCTACAAAAACCCTTAGCGTGGTTCATTTCCAGTATGCGTTTTAAAAAGTCTCAGGAAAATTATAAGGAAATTGGTGGTGGCTCTCCATTAAGATCGATTACCGAACAGCAAGCTTTAGCTATTCAAAAGCAGTTAGAAGAAAAAGGGTTAGAAGCTCAAAGTTATATAGGAATGCGTTACTGGCATCCTTTTACAGAAGAAGCTCTGACTAGAATTAAGCGCGACCAAGTAGAAAAATTAGTTATTTTACCACTTTATCCCCAATATTCTATCAGTACAAGTGGTTCGAGTTTTCGGTTACTTGATAAACTTTGGCAACAAGACCCAGAATTAGATAAAATTGAATATACTGTTATTCCTTCTTGGTATCAACGACCAGGGTATATTGAGGCAATGGCAGAATTAATAGCTCAAGAGTTAGACCATTGTCCAAACTCGGAGCAAGTACATATCTTTTTCAGCGCTCATGGTGTACCTGTTAGTTACGTTGAAGAAGCAGGAGACCCTTATCAAGCAGAAATTGAAGACTGTGTAAATAGAATTATGAAATCTCTGAACCGTCCAAATGCTCATACTCTTGCCTATCAAAGTAGAGTAGGTCCGGTAGAATGGTTGAAGCCTTACACTGAAGATGCTATTCAAGAATTGGCAGATAGTGGGGTGAAAGATTTATTGGTAGTTCCTATTAGCTTTGTTTCTGAGCATATTGAAACTCTGCAAGAAATTGATATGGAATACCGTGAGGTGGCAGAAGAAGCCGGAATTACTAATTTTTACCGAGTACCTGCTTTGAATACTCACCCAGTATTTATTAATGATTTAGCAGATTTGGTTGTGGAAGCTTTAGATGCTCCAAGTCGCGATTTTTCTGATGCCATCAAAATGAAAAAAATTATCAAAATGTATCCTCAAGAAAGATGGCAGTGGGGATTAACTACTACAGCAGAAGTTTGGAATGGACGATTAGCAATGCTTGGCTTTATGGCGTTGTTGTTGGAGTTGATTACTGGTTATGGTCCTTTACACTTGGCTGGTTTACTTTGACATATTCCTAAAGTTGTGCTGTATGAGACAACGTAAGATTCTTGAGCCAGGGGTTTCCCTGGCCAATGTTTTGGCAAATTTCTATTGTAATGCTAGTTAATCTTAATCAAAATTCTTGTCAGAAGTTTGTGGACTAATACTAACACTTCGTTTTCTTTTTCCTCGATACCATAAATACCAATTTTGATAACTACGAATAGCTAGCCATAATAATAGTAAAGCAATTAATCCTCCCTGTTCTGGTGCGTCAAAGGCAAAAATTACTAGACAAATGCAGAGAATGTCTTGAGATAATATCATCCAGAAGGGTAAACCACGCCACCTAAAAAAGTATCCAATTTGAACCAGTTGGAGTACCAAGGCAAATAAACCTCCCACAACTCCAATAACTATAATTAACCAACCTTTTATATTAGTAGCTTCAGCGATCGCCATACTCATAATTGTTCCGACTATGGGACTAAATATAAGTTGAACTAAGTTAAGAATGCGCTGACCTAAAAGTTTTTTTGAGGCAAATATTTCAAACAAAGACCAACTAACTAAAATTCCGACCACTATTTGAGGAGATACTTTAGAGAGGAGAGGAACTTTTGCCCATAGGTCGTTTTGCAATAAACCTATTAGCAGTAGAGGTAATGCTATTCTGATACCTGCGGCGGCTGATGCAGACAAGGCTGCGAGGACTTCTACCATAAAGTACAAATAAAAGTATGGTTTTTATGTATTATATATTTTCTTTCTTGATATTGGGAAAAGTTTAGACTTGATAGCAGTTTTGATTTATATAGTCCACAAAGATTTTGGTTGAAAAGCAAAAGGCACAAAGTAAGAATTTAGAATTGAAGTAGCTATTCAGGTGTTGGGGTTGACAAATAATCATAGTATTTATGAATTTCCATAGATTTTTTAGTCTGACTTATAAATTATTTAGTATTCTTAGATACAGTTTTTAGTTGGGAAACACTGATCATGCACAAAATCAAAAATAATGCAATTCCCAGACCTGAATGCTTACGGCACAAAATATTTAATTGACTTAATAATTATAACTTTTTTTGAGCAAAATGGAGCGTTATTTCAGTTATCAGTTATCAGTTATCAGGTAAGCATTTCCTGCGGAATGCGCTCGCATTCAGTTATTAGCAGTCTGCATCGTCAGCTAATAGCCGAGCAAATGTACAGAACTGATTAAAATTAGCGGACGATCTTTTTCTTTATATTTCACTTTTTGCAGATTAATTCCTCCTGACAAACAGGATAAGTTAATAATTAGCGAAGCTCCTCTGAAAGAGGCTGGCTGATAGCTGACGGCTGAATGCTTACGTTATCAGTACTTAATGGAATAAGAAGGTTTGAAGTAGGAAATCTTCTTTTTTTTTATCCTCTTAAAAAAAGTTAGTTTGAATTAATTTTAGCTACTAAAAATTAATAGGCAAGATGAGTAATTGTCTATGCAAAATTAATTATCTATAGCCATCCTAAATATATGTAATTAATTTGGTAATTAGCACATTTTTTTGTATTTAACACAGGATTTAATAACTTTTAACTAATTCTGTTGTTCGGTGCAGATTTGAAATAAAATATTATTAATTTTTTTAACTATTAGAGTCAATTAAAAGACAAAAGATTTATGATCGAAATATAAAAATAAATTTAGTTATAACCAAGAGGTATTTATGACAAATTCTTTGTTTGATGATGCTAGTCGTAGATTAGAAAAAGCTTTAAAATATGTCTCTCTTTCAGAAGATACAAAAGAGCGCCTCAAATATCCTAAAGCTACTTTAATAGTTTCAATTCCTGTCAGGATGGATGATGGTTCATTACGAGTTTTTCAAGGTTATCGAGTTCGTTATGATGATACACGAGGACCGACAAAAGGTGGGATTCGTTATCATCCTAATGTGTCTATTGATGAGGTAAAATCTTTAGCTTTTTGGATGACTTTTAAATGTGCTGTGATGAGTTTACCTTTTGGAGGTGCGAAAGGTGGCATTACTATTAATCCTAAAGAATTATCTCGAATGGAATTAGAACGTTTGAGTCGGGGATATATTGATGCGATCGCTGATTTTATTGGTCCTGATGTGGATATTCCGGCACCGGATATGTACACAAACCCAATGATTATGGGTTGGATGATGGATGAATATAGTATTATTAAAAGGAAGTTAAGTCCGGCAGTTATTACTGGGAAACCTGTTAGTATTGGTGGTAGTTTGGGCAGAAATACGGCAACGGCAATGGGTGCTTTTTTTGCCATTGAAACTATCATGCCAAAGTTTGAATATATGCCTGAAAAAACTACGGTTGCCATCCAAGGATTTGGTAATGCTGGAGCAGTTTTAGCAGAGTTACTTTGTCAAGGTGGTTATAAAGTAGTTGCTGTTAGTGATTCTCAGGGGGGAATTTATTCTCCACAGGGTTTAGATATTCCGAGTATTCGTCAATATAAGGAGTCTAATAAACATATACAAGCAGTTTATTGTCAGGATACTGTTTGTAATATTGTTGAACATAAAGTTTTAACTAATCAAGAACTTTTAGCTTTAGATGTTGACATTTTAATTCCTGCTGCTTTGGAGAATCAAATTACCGAAGAAAATGTCAAAGATATTAAAGCAAAGTTCATTTTTGAAGTGGCGAATGGTCCGATTAATTCTGCTGCGGATAAAGTTTTAGAAGAGCAAGGAATTTATGTATTTCCTGATATTTTGATTAATGCTGGTGGTGTAACTGTAAGTTATTTTGAGTGGGTACAAAATCGCAGTGGTTTGTATTGGACTTTAGATGAAGTTAATCAGAAATTGCAGAAAAAAATAGTGACAGAAACAGAGAGTATTTGGCAAATATCTCAAGAGTTATCTATTTCTATGCGAACTGCTGCTTATGTGCATGGTTTAAATAGATTGGGAGAAGCAATTAATGCTAAAGGAACTAGAGATTTTTATGTTAAAAATTAGCTCAATTTAAGAATCTATAAACTTAATTTAATTCCTGAAAAACTGTTACTATTAGATGGGGAATTTAGAGAATAACTTAACAGTATTTACTATTAATCCCGTCTGGAAAAAATACTTAGGGATTGCTGAATAAAGTCTTTTTGCTCTTTGTAGGAGTCAACCCACCCCTAACCCTTCCCAGGAGGGGAAATCAGGAGGAATTTCTAGGTTTAAATACCATGTTTTTTTCTCAACTCTGCTAATGCCAAACGGGCAGGTTTTGCATAATCTTGTTCAAATTCTGTTATACCTTCCCGGGTTGCTGCTACTGATTCAGCATAATCTAATCTTTCTAATAATTTTTGATAGACAACTGCATCTTGAATAACTAACTCCACTTTACCATTAACTGTCAGAACTATAGTCTTTTGTGTTTCTTTAATTTGCTGGACAAAATACTTAGGGTTATGCTGGAAATCTGTGAGTGAATGGTTGGTCATTTCAGTTATCAGTTATCAATTAAATTTAATCAAGATGGGTTAATTTATGAATATATTGATGCTTGAGATAGAAAACCAAGTGAAATATTAAAGCAGTTTTTTAGAAAGATAGTACCACAGTAGCACAGCCATCTTGGCTGTTATTTTCTAACAGCTAAGATGCTTGTACTGCTATCAGAAAAGTAGTAAGTATTCAGCTCTTAGTTTTTTAATGAATGAATGAACTAAGTCAAGCTTTCTTTTGACTTCTACTTTTAATTTTCAACTATATATATATATCTGAGTTTTTAACCCATATAATTTATAGGCAGAAATTATAGATGTTTTTCAGAAGATGATAGCTGATAGCTAATAGCTGAATGCTTACAACAAGCAAGATGTTTGTGTTACTTAATTGAAATTTCTGCCATATCTAATATCTTGGGAACTAAGTCTTCTCGCTTAATTGCCATTATATGAACTCCATGACAAATTTGACTGGCAATTTTAATTTGTTCCGCAGCAATTTTAATTCCTTCTTGTAAAGGTTTTTCCGCATTTGCTAAACGATTAATAATATGTTCTGGTATCTCAACTCCTGGCACATACTTATTCAAAAAAGCAGCATTTTTAGCAGACTTTAATAAAAATATTCCAGCTAAAATTGGCTTATTACTATCAACTGCAATTTCATTCATAAACTTTTCTAACTTCTCAAAATCACAAATTAATTGGCTTTGAAAAAATTGAGAACCTGCCAATAATTTCCGTTCAAATCGTTTCTTTAATCCCGATAAACTAGGAGACTGAGGATCTACCGCAGCACCTGGAAATAAATCTGTTGCTCCGTCTGGTAAAGCTTTCTCATTCCAGTCAATACCTTGGTTTAAATTACCAATCATTTTTAATAGACGTGTAGACTCCATGTCAAATACACTTTTAGCATCTTTATGGTCTCCTGCTTTTACAGGGTCGCCAGTTAAAGCTAAAATGTTATTAAGTCCTAAAGCTGAAGCTCCCATTAAATCAGCTTGTAAAGCTATGCGGTTGCGATCGCGACAAGCTACTTGACATATTGGTTCGAGGCCATGATTTTTTAAGATTATGCAAGCTGCTAAGGAAGACATTCTGAGGACAGCACGACTACCATCGGTAACATTAATAGCATGAACTCTACCCTTGAGAGTTTCAGCCATTTTAATCATGTGAGTAGGGTCTGCTCCCTTGGGTGGTGCAACTTCAGCAGTGATTAAAAATTCTCCAGATTTGATAGCGTTGCGAAATTTATTCATTGATTTTTATTGGTTTTTTGTTATGGTAAAGTTGTTAATTTTTGAGGATTCAGCGATTTGTTAATTAATAATTAATAATGAAAACTATCCCCCTAAATCCCCCTTTGAAAGGGGGACTTTGAAGATTACCTACAAAGCAGGGCTTTGAAGACTCCCCCGCTTGAGAAGGGGGTTAGGGGGATATCCAGAACTGTAACTCATCAATGTGTAATCCACTGTAATTATTAATTAGGGCTTGGTGATTAAATATCAAAGTGTTTACGGGCATTGCTTTCAGGATTTATAGATACTAATAAAGTACCAGCTTTTAGGTGATTCCAGCTTAAAAATCTAGGATTTTCGGCATTTCGAGGGGTAAAAAATTAGGGTAAGATTCTTCTGTAGGGACGTTGCATAAGAGCGTCCCTACTCTTCTATGATTCTTATTCCTCGTGGATTCTGGATTCTGGCTTCTCCCTGCTACTAAAAGACTTTTCAGCCAACCCTAATTATTAATTATTAATTATATCCCAGTGCTTTTTTAACTTTTTCTAGAGTTTGATTAGCGATCGCTTCGGCTTTTTCTTTTCCTGATTTTAAAACAGATTCAAGATAACCTTTATCATCTATTACTGCTTGATATTTAGTTTGAATAGGAGTTAAAGCTGTAATAGTTGCTTCAGTTAATAAAGGTTTAAATTTACCCCATCCCATATCTTGACATTCTGTTATCACCTCTTCCTTATTTTGATTAGAAAATAATCCATAAAGAGTCAATAAATTATTACATTCTGGTCGTTCCGGATTATCAAATTCCAAACCTTTAATTGGGTCAGTTTTGCAACGTTTAATTTTTTTAGTAATTACATCTGGGGGGTCTAATAAATTAATTCTACTCAATTCTGAAGGGTCAGACTTAGACATTTTGCTAGTACCATCCGTTAAACTCATTACCCTAGCACCCTCTTTTCTAATTAAAGGTTCTGGTAACTTTAAAATAGTTTCTCCTTCCCCAAATTGATGATTAAATCTAACCGCTATATCACGAGTAAGTTCCAAATGTTGTTTTTGGTCTTCTCCCACAGGAACCTTATCTGCATCATAAAGAAGAATATCTGCAGCCATTAAAACAGGATAATCTAATAAACCCGTACCCACATTTTCTCCCTGTTTAATAGCTTTTTCCTTAAATTGAATCATATCTGTCAACCAATTAAGAGGAGTAATACAGTTGAGAAACCATGTTAATTCACAATGAGCAGGAATGTGAGATTGAACAAATATAGTAGAATAATCCAAGTCAATACCGCAGGCCAAATATAAAGCAGCAATAGTATAAGTATCTGTAGCTAATGTCGCCGGATTATGGGGTACCGTAATAGCGTGCAAATCTACTACACAGAAAAAATTATCGTATTCTTTTTGTCCTTCTACCCAGTTGCGAATTGCCCCTAAATAATTACCAATATGAAGGTTTCCAGTTGGTTGAACTCCAGAGAGTACACGCTTTTTACCCATTATTTTCCTAAATTAAATTTACTTGTTTAAAATTAATTAAACTTAACAATAACATATTTAGGGAACACTTAACTGGGAACACAGAAGGTGGGAACAGGGAACAGGGAGTATTAATTACTAGATAATGGATAATTAGGCTAGCTAAATAAATCTAAAATTATTGACAGATAAATGTTTTAGTTTTTAATAGGGAAAAAGTACCTGATTTTCAGCTATTTACGCTTAAAATCCTCACTGTTTGAGCAAGAATTAGGCAAAAAAATTACTCCCTATCACCCCATCTCCTTAAAAAAAGACTTTTACGGTTCCCGATAAATAAGCAAACCCTAATTAGGGTTTTCATTGAAAGGGGAAACTTTAAAAATTGAATTATTTAATGCTTAATTATTGATTATTAATTAATTTCAAACTTATTCACTTAGGCTATCCTCTCGTAATAATTCAGCACTATCAGTAAAAGTTTGACAAAAAAACAATATCTCAAGCTTTTCCTTTTAAGGGGATGAAAAAATATTCAATTCAATATTTAAAGCTATGGTTTTAGGGAGAGGTACTGATAACTAATAACTGTTAACTAAAATGACCTTTGTATTGTTGTAATAAACATTCAAATTTTAATTTTGACTCTTGATGATTTTGTTTGATAATAAGTTGATATACAACCGTAGCTTCAATTTATTGATTAATAATTGGTAAACGAAGAGATAAAATTCCATCTCCACCAATGTGTGTTTTTATGTTGATACTTTCCATAATTTATAAACTCTTGTGATTGGATAAACTTAACTCTATTTTAAATAAAAATAAATAGATTATTCTGTTTTACCAAAAAAATGAGGGTATCTGCCTTCCCTTAAAAATCTTTTCTCCTCTGCCCCCCTACTCCCTGATGTAGGTTGGGTTGAGGAACGAAACCGAACAAAAACCTTTTCTCCCCTACTCCCTGATGTAGGTTGGGTTGAGGAACGAAACCGAACAAAAACCTTTTCTCCCC
>NZ_JAYKGW010000083.1:0-6501 GCF_035285525.1 Okeania sp.
GAGACAAGGGAGACAAGGGAGACAAGGGAGACAAGGGAGACAAGGGAGACAAGGGAGACAAGGGAGACAAGGGAGACAAGGGAGACAAGGGAGACAAGGGAGACAAGGGAGAAAATCTAATGCACAGTCTAGTAGGTTGGGTTGAGGGACGAAACCCAACAAAACTCTTTCTTCCCCACTCCCTGACTCCCCTACTCCCTAATACACTATTTTAGCTGAAACAGTCTAGTAGTGCATTGTTTCATCTAAAATGGTACATTAGAAAATCAGGCTATGTAGGGGCGGGTTTAACATGTTAGTTCACGAGTGTTGGGTTTCGTACCTCAACCCAACCTACGTCTTTTCCCACACGAACCACACTCTCTTAAAATTGTGGATTAGGAAATCAGGCTATGTGGGGGCGGGTTCAACATCTTAGTTCACGAGTGTTGGGTTTCGTACCTCAACCCAACCTACGTCTTTTCCCACACGAACCACACTCCCCACCCTTCCCTTTCTCCTATATTTTTTCATTATCTTGAAGATAAAAATAAGCAGTTTTATCTTGACTATTTAAACTAATAATTCTCTGAAATATTTCATTAGCTTCTTCTTTATGTTGAGAGCAATAAGCAATAACTCCTTTCTCAAATAAAGTCTTAGTTTTTATTTTAAATTCTGCAAGTTCAGGGGGATCAGCATCAAAAAATTCAAATAAAGATACCATATCTTTTTTGCCTTTAACTTTAACTTGACCAAGAAACCTATAATTATATTTTGCATAATTTTTTAGGGCAAAAAAAGTGTGTTGACTAATCAGTAAAGAAGTGCTATAAATTTTAGTTAAATCTTGTAGACGAGAAGCTAAATTTACAGCATCACTAATTACAGTAGTATCCATTCTATTAATACCCCCAATTGTTCCTAACATTAAAGAACCTGTATTAATTCCAATACCAATTTTAATAGGCGGTTTATTATATTGATTCCGCATAGTGTTGTATTTATTTAGCTCAAAAAGCATCCCTAAAGCAGCTTGAACAGCATCATCAGGACACCGACCAAATAATGCCATAATTGCATCACCAATATATTTATCAATAAAGCCATGATTAGCAGTAATTAAAGGTTCCATACGAGAAAGATAGGAATTAATAAATTTAAAATTTTCTGTTAAACTCATGCCTTCTGAGAGGGTAGTAAAAGCGCGAATATCAGAAAATAAAATTGACATTTCTTTTTGTACAGATTCACCCAAAGAAATATCAAGAATACTTTCATGGCCTAAAAATCGGAGAAACTGTTTCGGCACAAAATGACTATAAGCTTTATTAAGTTTAGATAATTCAGTATTTTTAACTTCTAGTTTTTGAGTAAATTCAATTATTTCCGCTTCAGCTTTTTTGCGTTCTGTAATGTCTTGAAAAGTAGCGATCGCGTAAATTAATTTACCACTATCATCAAAAATAGGACTGGCTGATACTTCTACAGGAATTATCTTTTCTCCCTGACGAATTTCTATATTATCAACTCTAGTATTTTGTCCTTTTAATGCTTGAAATATTGGCTGTTGTTGATAAGGATAAAATTTTTTTGTTCCTGCTAAATAAAGCTGATAAATTTCGGGAATTTTCTCTGGAGTAGCTCCAGCTATTATGCCTTTACCAAATATATTTTGTGCTGTTTGATTAGTATAAAAAGGTTGACCATTAGCATCAATTACAAATACTCCTACTGGCAAAGTTTCTAAGAAACTTTCTAGTCTTTTTTCACTCTCATATAACTTTTGAGCTGCTTCTATGAGATGTTCCTGTTCCATTTTATCTTTTAACTTTTGTACATAATTTAGAGTTTTATTAACTGTAATTTCTAAATCTTCTAAATCAATTGGTTTTGTTAAAAAATCAAAGGCTCCTAAATTCATAGCTTTTCTAATAAGATGGAAATCACTAGAAGCAGAAATAATTACTGTTTTCAGTGTAGGATGATTAAGATCGGCAAGAGTAGATAGTAAAGTAATACCATCCATTTCCGGCATACTAATATCAGTTAATATAATATCTATTTCTGGTTGAGCTTGTAATTTTTCCAGAGCCATTACACCATTAGAAGCAAAACTAAATTCTAGCTCTTTTACCCTGATTCTTTTTCTAAATTTTTGGTTGATTATTGACTTAAAGGATGGTTCATCATCCACAACCAGTATTTTTGCTGGCATAAGTTTATTTTTATTTTTAAGATTATATTACATATCAAGAGGGAGTAGGGAGTAGTCAAGAGGAATAGGGGGTTATATAATGAGGTACTTAGAAAAATTATCCCTAAAATTATCCCTTAATTTTTTTGCCTCTATTTTCACCCAAATACTAACTTTTACTGAAATAATTAATAATTAAACAATTAAATAATTCGCGCCTTGAACCCTCCCCTTGGATAGGGGAAAAAAATAAATCTTTTCCTTAAGCACCAATCCTCTCCCTAAAAGTGAGAGGTAATTATCTATTATCAATTAATGAACTTTAGCTATCAAAAAGTGCGAATTTTTAGGCTACTAAGGTAGGGTTCCCGAAAATCAAAAATTAAGCATTTTTGGCTGACTATGATAGAATAATTACTCTTACTTTTTTTCTGGCAAACTCTTCTTTAACTTCTATCTCTCTTATAGTCCTAACGTAAGCATTCAGCACTCAGCTATTGATTTTATTTTGAGAAAAAAGATTTATGATACGGTTTCGGATAAATCAGAAATTTTTCTGAATACAAAATTCAGTTTTCACTTTCTTTATTCATTTAAATATCCTCGTTAAAACTGAGTTTTTTATTGCTGATAGCTGACAGCTAATAGCTGTTGGCGCAGCATTCCGCAGGAAATGCTTAGGTCCTAACTACTTCCTACTCCCTAATTATAATTTTAATTCAGTTCATTAATCAACCCTAAATCCCCAAACTTTTCTTTAAGTTTAGCAAAATCAATTGGTTTAACCAAATATTCATTTGCTCCAGATTCTCTTGCTAATTTATAATTTTCATCATAGCCGTGGGCAGTTAGAATAAATACATTTAGATGAGGTTTTTTTTCTTTAATTTGTTTCAGTAATTCTAAACCATTCATTTCCGGTAAATTAATATCAGATATCACTAAATCTATAGATATATTTTCTGATGATTCTAGATGTGATAATGCTGTCTGCCCGGAAATAGCAAAAACAAATTCTATTTGCCCAGCTTTAACTTCTTTCTTAAATTTTCTACTGAACAAATATTCGGTATCTGGCTCATCGTCCACAACCATTATTCTTTTCATTTTTTTTCCTTGAAATCTTAGTTTTTTATTTTATTTAAGTAGTTGTGAAAAATTAATTTCTTAGTTCAAATAGGGAACAGGTATGGAGGGAACAGGGAACAGGTAAGGTAAAACAGAGAATCAACAGAATATTTCAATAATTAACAATTAACAATTAATAATTACTTATTCTTATAAAATACTTCTGAGAAATATCTCCATTGCTTTTCCTTCTTTAAAGGTAATATTCATAATAGATAATTGATAATTTAGGACTAAAGCTATGAACGCTATGGGTAGTGGACTGTTTCATCTAAAACTGTGCAGAGCGATTTTCTCTCTTGCCTCCTTGTCTTCCTTATCTTCCTTGTCTAGACACAGCCAAAAAGTAATGCACCATTTAACATGAAACAATGCAGTAGGGTGTGTTTTCGGCGCTTGAGCGGATATGAAACGCTGCGCGACATAAAAAGCGTAGCGTAACGCACCAAGACTCTATATATAGTGCCTTTATGTGAGTCCTATAATTGATAATTTAACTTCTACCATATTTTCAAATAGTTATGAGAAATATCTCCATTGCTTTTTCCTTTTCTAAAGGTAATATAGCTGTTAACCTCGTTCCTCCATAGGAGGCTAGCTGACTGCTTAGTGCTTATCTAAGCAAGTAGTAAGCTATACAGAGATTACTTATTAATTACAAATTAATACTACTATGCAACTAATTGATTGGTTAATTGTTTTATCTTACCTCATCTTAACAATGTGGATGGGGCTATATTTATCTCGCAAAGGCTCAAAAAGTTTAGCCGACTTCTTTGTTTCTGGGCGATCGCTTCCTTGGTGGTTGGCTGGTACAAGTATGGCTGCTACAACATTTTCTATAGATACTCCACTCTATATTACTGGGGTGGTGGCCAACCGTGGTATTGCTGGTAATTGGGAATGGTGGACTTTTGGCATTTCTCATGTGATAATGATCTATATTTTTGCCAGAATGTGGCGACGTTCGGAGGTTATTACTGATGCGGAATTAACTGAACTTCGTTATGGCGGAAATACGGCAGCTATTCTCCGAGGAGTTAAGGCTTTTATATTTGCGATTCCCATGAATTGTATTGCTATTGGCTATGCTATGTTAGCTATGGTTAAGGTTGTGGAAGCTATGGAAATTTGGCAAAGTTTAGGTTTCGATACTGATGCTAATAATCTGAAATTATTTAGTGTGATTGGGGTAAGTATTTTTGTTTTAGTTTATGCTGGTTTATCTGGTTTATGGGGAGTAGTTGCTACGGATTTTTTCCAATTTTTTCTAGCACTTTTTGGGGCAATTATTGTTGCTTTTTTTGCTGTTAATAGTGTGGGTGGAATCCAAGAATTAGTTGCTAAAGTTCCGGAGGTTATGCCAGATAAAGATATTTTATCTCTGTCTCCTTTAACAATAGGTGAAAATGGCAATTCTTTAATTGGTTTTAGTAAAACAGCAGGCATAACTGCCAGTACATTTTTAGCTTATATTGCTATCCAATGGTGGTCTTGGCGACGCAGTGATGGCGGTGGAGAATTTGTACAAAGATTTGCTGCTGCTAAACATGAAGAGGATGCCGAAAAAGCAGCTTGGTTATTTAATATTATGCACTATGTTGTTAGAACCTGGCCTTGGATTTTAGTTGCTTTAGCTTCCCTGGTTATTTATCCAGAATTAGAAGATAAAGAATTAGGTTATCCTAAGTTAATGATTGATTTTCTTTCCCCAGGAATTTTAGGTTTAGTAGTTGCTTCCTTAGTAGCAGCATTTATGAGTACGGTTTCTACTTCCATTAACTGGGGTGCTTCCTTTATTACTAATGATTTATATCACCGATTTATTAAACCTGATGCCACTCAATCAGACTTAGTTTTGATCGGGCGACTTTCTTCCGTATTAGTCACAATTTTAGGAGCAACTGCTGCATTTTTTGCTACTGATGTCGCCACAGTATTTAGATTAGTAATAGCCATCGGTACAGGTTCTGGTTTAGTATTAGTTTTACGTTGGTTTTGGTGTCGCATCAATGCAGCAGCAGAATTAACTGCTATTGTTGCTAGCTTTTTTGTGGGGATGGCAACCAGTTTAGTTCCTGCTTTGAAAATAGAAGACTTTGGTTTGCGGATTATTTTTATTACCGTCACCGTCACAGTTTTGTGGGTGGTAGCAATGTTGATTACACCCAAAGAATCTGAGTCAACTTTAGAAGAATTTTATCGGCGAGTACGCCCTGGCGGCCCTGGATGGGAAAAGGAAAGAGCAGCAACTGGTTTACCTCCAGCACAGGATTTGGGTAAAGATTTACAAAAAGTTTTAGCATCTATATTGTTGTTGTTTGGAGCATTGTTAACGACTGGTGGTTTCTTGTTGCTGAAACCAACTATTGGTTGGATATTTTTGGTTGTTGCTGTTGTCAGTGGGATGTGGTTGCGACAACTTAATAAATCGAAAATTTTGCCAATGCCGAGACCAGGTTTAGATGACGAGGATGTTTTGTAAGAATCCCCCCGCCCCCCTTTGAAAGCTATGCTTTACCCACATCTTTCTTAACATTTCTCAAAGAGCAGGGATTAGGTATCAGGAGAACTGGGAAATCATAGATGCTCATAAAAGTCAAGCCATCTGCTGTTTTTTAAATCTCGAAACCATTAACCAATAAGGCTTTCAAAATTGTAAATAATTATGTGGGTAATGGATAGCTTTGAAAGGGGGGAGATTTAGATAGGTGGTGTTAGCATAATAGTTATAATCAAAACCTTTGTACAAAATTTAGGAACAGCAGTAAAATCTGGTCTCCCCCTTTGAAAGCCCGGAGATTTAGAGAAGTGTTTTTGCCAGAATAGTCACAATCAAAACCTTTGTACAAAATTTAGGAACAGCAGTAAAATCCGATCCCCCCCTTTGAAAGGGGGGTTAGGGGGGATTTTACAGTTATCAGCATTAAGGTAGAGGTTCGAGAATATAAAAAAACCTGCGGTGGGGTCTCAGAAACCCGGTTTCTTAAAGAAACCGGGTTTCTCTGTCGTCTCCAACTAATTCGCATATAAATTGGTTTTCCTTGAACTACCATTACATCAGGAAGGGAGACAAGGAGGGCAAGGAGGGCAAGGAGGGCAAGGAGGGCAAGGAGGGCAAGGAGGGCAAGGAGGGCAAGGAGGGCAAGGAGGGCAAGGAGGGCAAGGAGGGCAAGGAGGGCAAGGAGGGCAAGGAG
>NZ_JAYKGW010000084.1:0-11363 GCF_035285525.1 Okeania sp.
ATTAAGATAATTTCAATTTATCAATTTTTATTGTAGTTCTTGAAGAATCCCCCCTGCTGTCTTTGAAAGAGGGAGGAGAGCCAACAAAAAGTCCCCCTTTCAAAGGAGGATTTAGGGGGATTGTAACTGAGTAACTCAAACTAAGGTAATTTCAATTTATTAATAACAGCAATGAATGAGGATTAAAAATTTATATAATAATTTAATATGCAGTAAAAATTGATATAATATTTAAATATTTAGGAGGAAAAATTTTATGAAAAGTGCAGTTGATATAGCTCGGTATTTTTTATGTTGTGTTGACAGAGAATCATGTCATAAAATCTCTCCTTTAAAACTACAAAAACTTGTATATTATACACAAGCTTAGAGTTTAGTATTTATAAATAAACCTCTGTTTTTTCAAGATTTTGTTCTAGTAGTGGGTATATTATTTCGGAATCGTCTTTCCTAGCAGTAGATGAGGATTTAACCTATAGGATTATTGGGGGTAAAAGTCATTATTCTCCGAGTTGCTCTCAGAACAGTTTGCGAGATGTTGGGGAAAGAGTTATTAGTTGGTTTGATACTTATTTTAGTTAGTCAGGACTTACGAAAAAAAAGTAAGTTTTTGGGTTTCCTCATGTAAGTCCTGATACTTTTACTCTGGGATTAATTCAATGCTTAATACTCTGAATAAATTTAATTAAATGTTTATGAAACTCTTCAGTTTTTTTCATATAACAAGCATGACCAGCATCATTTAGAATAATTTTTTGGGCATTAGGTATTAATTCTACTAATAAATCAGCCTGTTCTATTGGTACTATCCGATCATTACTTCCCCAAATAGCTAATGTTGGTAATTCAATTCCTTTTAATTCATCTTGAAAACGTTCAATTCCTACAGGAGAAATTCCTACAAAACCTCCTAATTTATCACCATAATTAATCACAAAAGGTAAACTATAACTGCCACTCATCGAAGGAGATACTAAAATCGGCAAATTTAAGTTTAAATTATTTAATATTTCTCGTAAAAAACCTAAGCTAGAAACTGATATTCTTTGTGAACGACCATAACCAGGAATATCTACTGCCACAGCTCGATAACCTCGCATATTCAAAAAATCAAGAGTACCTATTTCTTGCCATGTGTGAGCTGTAAAGCTGGCTCCATGTAGTAACAAGACACTAACTGAATTTTTTTGGCCAGTTTCTAGGTAATGAATCCGAGCATTTTCCAGATGTAAATATTGAGAATTAATATGGTTATTCATAATTTATTGAGGCTAATTTTATGACAGTAGATTTCATCTCAATTGGGTATAGATGTTGTAGGCAAGATGCCCAGAATACAGAGGTTTTGTTATGAGTATTTATACTTGGATATACTTGAGAATCTGCTGTATTTTAAATAGTACAATAAAAATCAAAACTTATATTATGTCCGCTTGAATAGTTACACTTTGGAGGAAGGAAGGCACTGATGCTGAAGGCACTGATGCTGAAGGAAAAGAAGATTTAAAGGGAAAAGGTTTTTTTGATCACTGATGATCCGGACATAATATTACAAACCTATGTCAGAAATTGGGTTTATTAAGCTGATTTTGGTTGTTCAAACTAAGAAATTTGGTTGATAAACTTGGTTTTTGGGTAAGTCCTAATGCTGAGACATAAAAAGGTAGAAGTTAGAATTTCTAATTTGGGATAGCAAACTAATTATTGGTAAATTTCTATCTTATCACAAAATGAGCTATTTATAATTTACTTGAGGATTTAACTTATCTTTAGTGGGTGCTTTGTTCTTTTTTCCTTCTTTAAAGGTAATAAAAAAAAGTTGATAGTTATAGCTAACTACTGAATGTTTACTCCTCAACTTATGATACTGCAATGACACTAAAAATGTAGGTTGGGTTGTTCGCCTCGGCGTTGCGAAGCATGGGAAGAAATCCAACATTAGTAAAGTTTTGTTGGGTTTATCTTCGTTCTACCCAGCCTACGTTTATTGCTTTATATGTGTTAGTTTACTACATTTTCAACTAGAGAATTGAAGCACAATTATTTATAATTTAATCTCTAAAAATTTGACAAATTTCTGAGGATAAGCTCTGATAAGTATCATTATTTAAAACAGGAATTAAGTTGGTAATATTTATTGGTTTAGTTAAGTTAATCCAAGAACGACAACCACCATATTCTGGTTGATAAAAAATTTCATAAACTTGAGATAGTTTATAAGTTCTTAAAAGTAAAACATAAAGATTTTTTTGAGGCTTCCATTTGAGGCGGTCACTAACAAATTTTTCATTCCAAATATGGTAGGAAAACAATTTATTTAAAGTTGATTTATCACTTACTGGAAAAATATGGGTAATCTCAGAAAAACTACTAATTTTGATTTTTTCAGGATGCCAACCAGAGTCTACAATTTCCACTTGGTTCGCATATTCTGGTTTGAGTAAACTTGGGTCTTGATGTTCAACAGTTGGGTAGAGTAAAACCTGTTGATGAGCAACAGTAAAATTACCTCCTTGTTCTTTGATTCCACCTTTTCTTAGTAACATTATTGTGTTGCCATTTTCTAAAGCATTGACAGCAACATTCCATTCTTTAAAAGCAGCAGTAGTAGTTTCCATATCAAATTTATAAATAGTCATAATCACTATCTTCAGGATGATGCCAATTTTCTCAAAAGTTGCTTCAGACAGTAGAGTAATAGAATTAGTCAAACTTTGCTGTTGTTGTCGCTGAGACAAAAAATCCACAAAATCTATTATTTCGGAAACTTTATCGGGAGGTAAACTCCAGATTTTAGCAATTAGTATTTTTTCCGACTCGCTGTAAATATTTGTGTTTGTCATTAATTTATATCAATATTATCTACTTTATCTATCTGATAGTGGAAAAGGATACTGAAAGCTAACAAAATCCCTCTTGGCTTATCGTTTCAAAACTGAAGTTACAATTACCGTAATGGTAGCGCTAGCAATTAGAGTAAAAGCAAGTTGTACCACCCATTGAGTTGCTTTTTGATAATTTTCAAAGCGATCATTGAAACTTTCTACATTAGTAGATAGTAGATAGCTTATCAACGCAAGTGGATAAATTGTCTAACTCATTGATAACATCTGTCAGAGTTGGTTCAGTGTTTGGTGTTGTACTCATAACTATTTCCTTAAATAAGTATCATAACTTACACGGGAGGCACTATATAGAGTCTTGCTCATTTACGAGATACGCTTTTTCGTATAGGGAATGCTCCGCTTTCCATGTCGCGTAGCGTTTCGGCGCTTGAGCCGACATATAAAGCGGAGCTTTGCGGAACGCAAAACGCACCCTACAGATAGGGTCCATGGGTAGGTCCTAAGTCTATCTTAGCAAAATGTCAGATTTTTGTAAATTTTTCTTGTAAATTGATTGCTTTTTTGGTCATATAAATAAGCGATCGCTGGAACCAAGTCATCCAGAAATATTGTCACAAATGTAAGGATGATGTAGAATAAATAATCTGTTGATCTGCGCCCAAATCTGTCTTTTGCTACTGAGTTTTATCAAAATCATGGAAGAAATATTTAACAACTTATTATCCCATAAAAACGTCAAAATTAACCAAATAATTTCACCCCCAAATTTTGTCAGTGAAGAGTTTATCCAAGACGAAGATGAATGGGTGATATTACTGCAAGGTTCGGCTGTATTGGAAATCAATCAAAAAACAACAGAATTAGTTAAAGATAGTCATATTTTCATCCCCGCAAAAACTCCACATAAAATAATATCAACTGACCCAAGTATTGAAACAATTTGGCTAGCAATTCATATTTACTGAATAATGAATAATGAATAATTAATAATTACAGCGGTTTTGAGATTGATAAGCCAAATTTTCATAACCAAAACCCTGTAAGGCCGTTTCGCTGTGCGAGATATAAAGCGAAACTTTGCGGAGCGCAAATGCCATTCGCTCCTACTGTTGTATACTGAAATGAAAACTGCTGTAAATAATTTAGGTTATTAGAAAAAACTGTAGGGGTTTGGTCTCCCAACCCTAGCAAAAATGGGATTTAGAAACCAAACCCCTACGAGCAAATATTATCAACTATTTAGTTTAAAATTGCTATAGAATTCAAATAATTCAGGACTTACACAAAGGCAATATATATAGAGTATTGCTCAGTTACGAGATAGGATTTTTCGTATAGGGAATGCTCCGCTTTCCATGTCGCGTAGGGAAACACATCCTACCAATAGCATTTATTCGTAAGTCATATCCAACTTATTTAGTAAATTAAAAATGATACCAGTTAATCAAGCAGAATCAATTATTTTAAACCTAGTACAACCCTTAAATTTTCATCAAGATGTAGAAATAGTAGACCTATTAACTGGAGCCGGGCGAATATTAGCTACACCAGTCAGCAGTAAACTAAATTATCCCCACTGGGATAATTCGGCAATGGATGGTTATGCCGTCAAATTTACCGATGTCAAAAACTGTAGTTCTGAAAATCCTGTATCTCTGGAAATTATAGAAGAAGTTCCCGCTGGGTATCAACCTCAACAGCAAATTCAGTCAGGGCAAACAGCTCGTATTTTTACAGGTAGTTGTATGCCTCCGGGAGCGGATACAGTAGTCATGCAAGAGGTGACTAAAAGGGAAGGTAACAAGGTGCTGATACTAGAAAGTCCCCAACCTCAAGAATTTATTAGATATCAAGGTTCATTCTATCAGGCAAATACACCTTTACTAAATCCTGGCATTCGTCTGGGTGCTGCAGAAATAGCTGTTTTGGCAGCGCTGCAATGTCTAGAAATAACTGTTTATCGGCGACCAAAAGTGGGAATTATTTCTACTGGTAATGAGTTAGTTTCCCCAGAGCAACCCCTAAAACCAGGTCAGTTAGTTGATTCAAATCAATATGCTTTAGCTGTAGCAGTTGCCGATATGGGTGCCGAAGTAATACGTTTTGGTATTGTGCCAGATCAACCGGAAATTTTGCAACAGACTATTACTGAAGCGGTGAAAACTACAGATTTTGTACTTTCTACTGGTGGAGTCTCTGTGGGAGATTATGATTATGTGGAGGATATTCTCACTCAGTTAGGAGCAAAAATTGAGATTCATGCTGTGGCGGTTAAACCAGGAAAACCCTTAACTGTGGCTAAATTTGATGATGCTCAATGTTTATATTTTGGTTTGCCTGGAAATCCGGTTTCGGCGTTGGTTAGTTTTTGGCGGTTTGTGCAACCTGCCTTGAAAAAGTTAGCTGGAGTTGAAGAAGGTGGATGGAAACCTGAGTTTGTCATGGCGCGATCGCTGCAAGATTTGCGTTCTAATGGTAAACGAGAAACTTATCTGTGGGGTGAGGTAAGTTTAGGGAATAATGGTTATGAGTTTCAACTAGCGATGGGTAGTCACAGTTCGGGAAATTTAATTAATTTAGCTGGTGCTAACGGTTTAGCAGTAGTGCCATTAAATCAAACTTTGATTCCTGCGGGTGAGTTAGTTCGGGTGTTGAGAATTAAGTGAGGAAGGAAGAAGGAAGAAGGAAGAACAAGTAAGGGGAGTCTGGGACAGTTCAATAAAGCTAGGGGCGGGTTTTTCAGGGGTTTTGAGGAAATTGCCGAAATTTGACTAAACCCGCCCCTTAGAGGTATCATATACATCCGAGGGGTGGGGGCAGGTTTTTCAGGGGTTTTAAGGAAATTGCCGAAATTTGACTAAACCCGCCCCCTAGAGAGTGTCATATACATTCCAGGGGTGGGGGCGGGTTTTGAGCAATAATTGCTCTTTGTATCAAAGTTTTTGGTGAAACCCGCCCCTACGGACTTTGTAACATTAATAACGACTACCTGTTTTCCGGAAATGAACTGCTGTTACTCCATCATTCAAAAGTTCACCATTTTCTACCACGGCATAAACTAACCAATGATCGCCACATTCCATTCGGTTTGCCACCTTACATTCCAAATAAGCTAGAGCATCCGTTAAAATAGGACAACCATTCTTAGCTTCCTTGGTTTCAACCCCAACAAAACGGTCTTCTCCCGGCGCAAAATTTTTGAGAAAAGACTTCTGTAAATCCTTCTTTTCCTCAGCTAATATATTCAATACAAATTTATCCCCCGTGTGAGTCAAAGATTCCAACGCCCTATCTCTAGCAACAGCAACAGTAACTCCCGGAGGATTAAAAGTCGCCTGAGACACCCAAGAAGCTAACATAGCACTGGTGACATCTCCACGTTTAGCAGACATCACACACAAAGAACCCACAACCCTTCCCATAGCTTGAGCAGTGCGATCGCTTCCCGAACTACTTCCAGAAGGTTTAGGAGCGCGACGTTTTTGTGACTTAATCAAAGCTTGAGCAAAATCAATACCAGTTTCCTTACAACTTTGAATCATTATATCATCTGGCTTAAACTTAACCCTAATGGGTTCAAAACCAAATTTATAACCCGCATCCTTTAACCTACTTGCCAAAAAATCTATAGCTTCACCACTCCAACCAAAGGAACCAAATACTCCTGCTAATTTATCCTTAGAAGCTGTATTCAATACAATACCCAAAGCTGTTTGAATCTGAGTTGGTGCATGACCACCGAGAGTAGGGGAACCAATAATAAACCCATCGCATTTTTCTATCGCTTCCTTAATTTCGTTAGATGTAGCAACTTCACAATTAATTGACTCTACAGCTACCCCCGCTTTAGTTAAACCTCTGGCAATTGTTTGAGCTACAGTAGCTGTATTACCATAAGCTGACGCATAAAGCAAGGCTACATTCAAATCTCGCGAACCTTGTTCCTCACTCCACTGTCGATACAGACTGTTTAACTCCAGCATTCCATAGCGTACTATAGGTCCGTGACCAGGAGCATAGAATTTCACAGTCAACTCAGAAATTTTGTCTAGGGTAGAAAGCACTTGTTTTGCCTGAGCTGCATGGAGACAGTCATAATAAAAGCGTCTATCCTCGCTATAGATACTCCATCCTTCATCAGCAACTTGGTCTCCACAAACATGAGCGCCGAAAAATTTATCAGTATACAAAATTTCAGTTTTCGGATCATAAGTCACCAGACCATCTGGCCATTTAGGAGTGGGAGTGGTAATAAACTGCAATTTGTGGCCACCACCTAAGTCCAGAGTATCTTCTCCTTTAACTACCTTAATTTTCAATTCTTCGTCTTTAAAATAGTCTTTGAGGTTTAAAGCTGCGGGGTTTGAACAAACAAAAGTAATTTGAGGTGCTATGGCTAACAATGCTCTTAGGGTAGCTCCACGATTAGCATTGAAGTGACCCAGAATTACATAGTTAAGGCGATGCCAATCTAAGCGTAGTTGTAATGATTCTAAATAATTTTGAGTAAATGATTCGCCAGGGGGGTCGATAATTACTGTTTTTTCTGTTTGGATGAGATAAGAATTAGCAGTAGTACCTTTTTGGAGAGAATATTCCACTTCAAATTTTAGTCTATCCCAAGTGCGAGACCGTAGTACTTTTGTATCTTGACCAATTATGGCAACCTGAACATCTTTTTTTTTAGTGGTTTCTAGCATAGTTATACCAATTTTATCAATGTTTGTTAAGGAAGGAATAAGGAAGGAGGAAGAAGGAAAAATAGGGAAAAAGCAGAAAAATGATAGATAAAGCTATCTAAAATTAATTAGATATGCTATTTTCAAGCATATTTGATTGAGATATAGTTTTTTGTAGTATTCTTTTTTCACGCTTGGTATTAGTTATATAATTTATACAAAAAATTATAGACATTCTATCACGTTTTGGCGATCGCTTGATGAGAGTCAAAAGTAATCTTTAAGTAATTCGTCTACCATACAAAACTTTTCAGGTCAAGTTCATTTCAGTTATCAGTTATATTATGTCCAGATCATCACTGATCAAAAAACCTTCTCCCTTTAAACATTTTTCTTCCTTCTGCCTTCTTTCTGCCTTCCTTAAAAAACCGAGCTTCTAATGAAACTCGGTTCTGAAGTGATATTGGACTTAGTGGCGATCACTCTTACCTACAAATCTAATAACCTTTTTCCATGAATAACTGCAGCAACTATTACCAGGTCCCCTCTAACTTTATAAAGGACCCGATAACTATAAGCATAACCTTGTCGATAACCATTATCACCAAACTCTTCGACCACTTCTCCCTCTAAAGGATGTTGAATCAAATTTTTAGTGACATTAATTATCCTATGGACTACTGCCGCAGCATACGAAACAGAGTCACGCGCTATGTAGGAGGCGATCGCATCCACATCATCTATAGCTTTAGAAGACCAAACTACTTTATAACCCATTTACTCAAAAGCCCTTCAGCTTCTTCCTGTGTAATTTTTCTTTCTTTATCAGCTACTTCTAAACCATGAAGAACCTTTTCAATTACATATAAATGATATTGAACATCTTCAAGGGAGCAATTATCTGGCAATTTACTTAATAGAGATTCTACTTTTTTCTTAGCGGTACTCATAAAGTTCATATTATTAAGTCACTGTTCCTAGGTGTACATGAGCCACTGGACAGCGACATCTGGTGTTTTGCATTTTCGCGCTTCCTAGGTATAAAAAAGCGAAAAACACACTTCCTCCCAGAGGAACCTTAAAAGTATTAATCATTTTTATTTTGAATTTTTTTATCTTGAAACCAATAAGTTTCATATAGTTCCTTTAAATTAGATGCTTTCATGTTCCAGCGCCTTTAGCAAAAAAAATAGTTCAGATTATCGCCGACCTTGGCTCTAGATAATAAAAAATAGGTAATATACCTACTAATAATATAACAATCTGATTAAACTTTTATAAAGAGAATACTATACTTTGAGTTTTTCAATACGAGTATAATTACTTATTGTTAATAATTTTTTACTCAATCATCTCTATTAATTGTTGGGTTTCACTATCGTTCAACCCAACTTACATTTTTAGGCATCTCAGTCTAGACGTAGGTTCGGTTAAGGAACGAAACCCAACATTAGTATGGTGCGTGTTGGGTTTCACTATCGTTCAACCCAACTTACATTTTTAGGCATCTCAGTCTAGACGTAGGTTGGGTTAAAGAACGAAACCCAACATTAGTATGGAACAGGAAACAAGGAACAGAAAAGAGATAACAGGAAGTTAACAGAATGTGTAATTAATTTTGCATAGGCACTTATATAACTTTTTAGGAATATTCACAAAGTTGCACTGTACTACTTGATGGCCAATGACTTAATTCTTAAATCAAAAGTTTCATGTTTTATCAAGAGCTTATCAAACAACTGAGCAAATAAACCTAGAAATTTTCATAATTGGCGATCGCCTCAGTTATTTTCTGAATTACTTCTACCACAGGAATACTTCCTAACTCACCAGCACTACGAGTCCGAATACTCAAACTATTCGACTCTACCTCCTTAGCGCCCACAACAGCCATCACAGGAATTTTTCCTTTCTCTGCATTCCGAATTAACTTACCCAAACGCTCATTACTTATATCGGCCTCAGCACGAATACCTACTTGAAGCATTTGTTCAGCAACCTCTTGAGCGAAAGGCAAAAATTCTGAATTAACTGGTAAAAGTTTAACCTGAGTTGGAGCCAACCACAAAGGAAAATCTCCAGCATATTCCTCAATTAAAATTCCAATTAACCTTTCGAGGGAACCAAAAGGTGCCCGATGAATCATTATGGGACGTTTTCGACTGCCATCTTCTCCGACATATTCTAAATCAAATCGTTCCGGCAAATTATAATCTACCTGTACAGTACCCAACTGCCATTCTCGTTCCAAGGCATCCTGGAAAATAAAATCTAATTTTGGACCATAAAATGCCGCTTCACCAATACCCTCAAAATGCTCCATACCCATTTTTTCTACAGCTCGACGAATTGCACTTTGAGCTTTTTCCCAAGCTTCATCAGAACCAATATACTTATCTAAATTAGGGTCACGGAAACTTAATCTGGCCCGAAAATTCTTTAGTTGTAGACTCTTAAAGACTGATAAAATTAAGTCAACCACATTCAGAAATTCTGCATCTAATTGTTCTGGAGTGACAAATAAGTGAGAATCATCTACTGTAAAACCACGAACCCTAGTTAAACCTCCCAATTCTCCTGATTGTTCATAACGGTAGACTGTCCCAAACTCGGCAAGTCTGATGGGCAACTCTCGATAAGAACGTAACTCATTTTTATAAATTTGGATATGGAAGGGACAGTTCATCGGTTTTAAAACAAAACCCTGTTCAATAGCTGCTGCTTCCTCATTTTCAGCCATCATTGGGAACATATCTTCTTTATATTTTTGCCAATGTCCAGAGGTTTTAAATAAATCTGTTCTGGCAATATGGGGAGTAACTACAGGAGAATAACCCCGTTTCAGTTGTTCTTGTTTGAGAAAGTCTTCTAGTAAATTTCTTAACATTGTACCTTTGGGAGTCCAGAGAGGTAGTCCCGGTCCAACAATGTCAGAAAAGAGAAATAGTCCTAATTCTTTACCAAGTTTGCGGTGGTCTCTTTTGAGAGCTTCTTCTTTGCGTCTTTTATATTCAGCTAGTTGTTCTGGAGTTTCCCAAGCAGTACCATAAATACGTTGTAATTGGGCTTTAGTTTCATCTCCACGCCAATAAGCACCTGCAACAGTTTCTAGTTCAATAGCTTTGGGATTAATTTGTTTGGTACGTTCAATATGAGGACCTGCACATAAATCCCACCATTCTTGACCCAAATGATATATGGTAATTGGTTCTTCTAAACCTTCAAGAATTTCTAATTTATAAGGTTCTTTAATTTCTTCTATGCGACGTTTGGCTTCTTCCCGGCTAACTTCTTCTCTAATTACTGGTAGATCGCGGTTAATGATTTTGATCATCTCTTTTTTAATGGCTTTTAAATCTTTTTCTGTAAATGATTCTGGACTATCAAAGTCGTAGTAAAAGCCATTTTCAATCCATGGACCTATTGTTACTTGGGCCTTGGGAAATAATTTTTGGACGGCCATTGCCATAACATGGGATGTAGTATGACGAATTTTTTTGAGGGTTTCTGATTCGCTAGTGTGGGGTAAGTGGATTTTTTCTAGTTGTTCTGAAGAAGGATTAGATTCTGCGCTGGACATTGGCTGTTTATTTTGATGTTTTAATGTTAGTTATATATATTGTTACAAAGATATTAAAAGGAAGACTGAATTTTAGTTAGATTATCATAATTTAGGAATTTAAAGTTCACAAATATATTCTTATTAGTAGCAAAAGTGTCAATTTTTTTTTGACCAGCTTTTTTTGTGCCTCTGCTGTCTCTTTCAATTTACAAATTACTTATTCTTGTTCGGAATTAATTCCTGCGTTGACAGCAGTTGCTATAATCGCACTGGCTA
>NZ_JAYKGW010000085.1:0-24719 GCF_035285525.1 Okeania sp.
TGGAAATCCCCCTCCCGTCCCCCTTGGAAATCCCCCTCCCGTCCCCCTTGGAAAGGGGGAAGCCAGAGGATGCTTCGCTTTTTAAGGATGGGAAGCCAGAGGATGCTTCGCTTTTTAAGGATGGGAAGCCAGAGGATGCTTCGCTTTTTAAGGATGGGAAGCCAGAGGATGCTTCGCTTTTTAAGTATGAATGGCAGCAAATACTTTCTAGTTTAGCAGAATTGTACGTTCGGGGAGCTAAAATAGATTGGTCAGGATTTGACCGAGATTATCAACGACAAAAAGTCAGTTTACCTACTTATCCTTTTCAACGACAAAGGTATTGGATAGAAAGTGAGAAGTCAGAGTTATCAGAATCAACTGTTGCTCAGATAGCAGATACAGCAACAGAAACTCTAACTCAGCAACTAGCAGAAACAGGTAATCTCTCAGCAAGTGAACTGGAGTTAGTACCAAAAATACTGGAGTTACTGAAGCAACAACAATTAAAATCTGTTACAGAGTCGGAGCAAAAGTCTACAGAATCAGAAAATTTAGTTTCCCCTTCCTCAGTCATAGATATTGAGAAGTTGCAAGCTGCTCCAACACCAGACCGCAAGTTGATGATAGTAGAATATCTGCAAAAGTTGGCGATTAAGGTATTGCAACTGAATACTTCTGAAGATTTAGATATCTACGAATCTGTTTTAGAATTAGGTTTTGATTCTTTGAGTGTTGTCGAACTCCGGAGCAAAATCGAAAAACAACTAGCAGTTACTATTCCTGCTAATTTAATTTTGCAAGGTCCTAGTATCATGGAATTAGCAGAAGGATTAGTTGAGCAATTGACTGATAGCGGTTCATCCGCACAAACTTCAGGTGAAGCTAAAAAAGAAGGAAGTTGGATTGCATACCACAAACCCAAACCTAATGCAAGTATCCGTTTATTCTGTTTCCACCCTTGGGGTGCTAGTGCTTCTATGTATCAACAATGGTCTGATGCTTTGCCTCCGGAAATAGAAGTGTTACCCATTCAATTACCAGGTAGACAAAGGCGTCTTCAAGAAAAACCTTTCACAGATTTTGCTAGTCTGATAGAAGTTTTAGGAGATGTTCTTTATTCTTATTTGGATAAACCTTTTGCTTTATTTGGTCATAGTATGGGAGGATTCATTGCTCTTGAGTTTGCCTATTTTCTGAAAGAGAGATATAATTTGAAACCAACACAGTTGTTTTTGAGTGGTGTCGTTCCACCATCAGATAATACTTGGTTAGAAAAAATCGAATCTCTTTCAGAAACAGAACGACTGAATTATCTTCTAGAAATTTCTGAAATTCCAGAAAGTATTACTGAAGATTCATCACTTTTCAATGAGTTAATGAATATCTTTAAGGCAGATTTTCAACTGTTACAAAGTTACCATTATGTAGAGAAAAAGTCATTAGATTGTCCAATCTCTAGTTTGAGTGGAATAGATGACTATACAGTTAGCGATCGCCAACTTTCTCTTTGGTCTGAATATACTAGCAGCAACCTCAAAATAGATAGGATACCTGGTAAACACATGTTTATGTTTTTGCAAGATAGCCAAAAATTACTTTTAGAGCTAATCTCTCAAGAACTTTTACCACAGTTAATTACTGAATAAAGCATTAAGGGTGCAAAATTAGCACCCTTTTCTAATAGAATTAAGGAGGATTTTTCTAAAAAAGTCAGTTCCAAAGTTTATATTGACTTAAAACCTAAAAAATAGGGTATTATTGCTGATAGCTGATGGCTAATAGCTGAATGCTGACAAATATTCAGACAGATATTTACCAAAGATTTAGGAGGATAAAAAATGAGCAATAATGTAATCTCAAAAGAGAATTTAGTTGGTACTTGGAAACTTGTTGATTTTTATACTGTTAATGCCCAAGAAAAAGTTTCTTACCCTTTTGGTGAAAATCCTACAGGCTATCTTGTATATACTGAAAATGGATATATGTCTGTGTCGATTATGACAACTAATCGCCCACTTCTGGGTTTATCAGTAGAAGAAATGCAAGACCTGAAAAATGCTAAATTAGGATTAGAATTAATTGGTAATCTTGGCAAATATCTGAAGGCAAGCTTGAGATATTTTAGTGCTGGTAGAAATTATCTTTCTTATAGTGGTACATATCAAATTCGAGGTAATAGTGTTATTCACAATCTTGAAGTTAGTCTAGTTCCTGATTGGATAGGTTTAGACTTTGAACGTAATGTGAAATTTTCAGAAGGTCAGATTATACTAACTAATATGGTAAAAGATACATCTTATAACTTAACTTGGAAACTTATTCCTTAGAAAAGAAGGAGTAGAGAATAGTCAGAAAAATTGCAACTTTATAAATAAATGTTTCTCGGCACCTTGCCCGCGAAAACTTTACCTCATCCCTTCTTCTTTCCTGAAGCAAAAAGATTTAAGATTACTTCTTATTTATGACTTCTTTCCTGAAGCAAAAAGATTTAAGATTACTTCTTACTTCCTTGTTACTTCTTCCTTCTTACTTCTTCCTTAATATAATGAATAACCCAATTTTTAGTAACACAGAAAAAAACTTAGAAATTGCTATCATCGGTTCTGGAATATCTGGTCTGTGTATGGCAATTAATCTCAAAAAAGCTGGTATTACAACCTTCAAAATTTTTGAAAAAGCAGATAATGTCGGCGGTACATGGCACGACAATACATACCCTGGTTGTGGTTGTGATACAGCATCCATTTTATATTCATTTTCATTTGAACCAAAAAGTGACTGGACGCGGAATTATCCCAAACAACCAGAAATACTTCAATATTTAGAACACTGTGCTGATAAATATGATATTAGAAAACATATTACTTTTAACACAGAAATTACTGGCGCTTTTTTTGAATCAGAAAAAAATATTTGGCGTATTTGTACTGCTTCTGGAGAAGAATATTATGCCAATATTTTAGTTAGTGGTTGTGGACAATTAAATCAACCAAAAATTCCTAATATTGATGGTCTAGAAACATTTTCTGGAACTCAATTTCATTCCGCTCGTTGGAATCACGAACACGATTTAAAAGATGAAACAGTAGCAGTAATTGGTACTGGAGCAAGTGCTATTCAATTTATTCCAATTATTGCTCAACAAGTGAAAAAATTGATTGTTTTTCAACGTACTGCTGCCTGGGTTTTACCTAAACTTGATTTTAAGTTTACAAGTTTCATTCATTGGTTAGGCAAAACTTTCCCATTAACACTAAGATTATACCGATGGTTATTGTATTTAGTCCATGAATTTTTAGTTATTTATTTGACTATAAAACAAAATAATATTGTCGGAAAAATGATTAGTGCTTTACTTGATTTCCAAAGAGATAGAGTCATTAAAAACGAAAATCTTAAATCTATTCTGAAGCCAAATTATGCAATTGGTTGTAAGCGAGTTTTAATTTCTAATGATTATTATCACGCTCTACAACTTCCTAATGTAGAAGTAGTTGCTGATGGAATCAAAAGAATTAATCAGAATCAAATTATTACCAAAAATAGTGGGGAATATTCTGTAGATACTTTGATATTTGCCACAGGATTTGATACAACTCTCTTATCTGCAATTAAAATTGTTGGTTTAAACAATCAATTATTACAAGATAAATGGCAGGATGGAGCTGAAGCATATAAAGGTATTATGATTCCCGGTTTTCCTAATTTATTTATGCTTTATGGACCTAATACCAATACAGGTACTCAGTCAATTATTTTTATGATTGAATGTCAAGTTAATTACATTCTTTCTTGTATCAAAATGATGCAGAAAAATTCACAAAAATATTTAGACGTAAAGTCTGATATTAATTCTGAATATAACGAAAAAATACAGGTTGCTGCCGGTCAGACTGTATGGAATAGTGGCTGTAGTAGTTGGTACAAAACTAAAACAGGCAAAATTGTCAATAATTGGCCTTTTTCAACTGTACGTTATTGGCTAACCACTTTTCAAGCTAATCCCAAAGATTTTAATTTTTCTTAACCAACTTTTAAAATAATTATTTTGTCAAAATACTTTTGTACAGATGCCAAAATCTAATATACTAAATTGTGGTTGATTCTTTATTTTTTTACAGAAACTAACAAGGAGAAATAATCGTGGCAACAACAATAACTCAACAAAAAGTACAACCAGGAGAATATACTTGGCAACAAACGATATTATCCCATATGTGGCTTGTATATTGTGTATCCTTTCCTAAAGCTTATAGTGGTCCACAAGAATATCTAGAACAGTTAGCAACCACATCAGTGAAAACTGTTTTGGCTAGTCAAGAAGCTCAGAAATTAATTGGAAAATGGGAGCTTGTATGGGGAGTAAATGTTTATCAAAGAAAACGTTCTGTAGTTGCTGATGCAACAATGTATGTTGCTAAATATACTGAAAGTTCAGACATCAGTAAATATGTTATTTCTATTGCCGGAACAAATCCATTTTCAATCTCCACTGTCTTATTAGAAGATGCTCGTTTTGCTTCTATCCGAAAATGGAATGAAGGTAAACCCTGGAACAGCAAAATGGATGCAGAATATACTGATGAACCAGCAGTATCAGCAGGATTAAGCTTAGGATTGAAAGTTCACATGGTAGATATGCAAGATTCTGAAGGTAATGTTCTGGTTGATATTCTCAAACAAATCGTTAGCAATGAAACTAAACCTGTAGAAATAACAGTAGCAGGTCATAGTTTAGGAGGTACTATTTCACCATTGATGGGTTTAGCATTATTAGAGTGTCAATCAGAATGGGATACCAAGAATATTGCTACCATCAAAGTAGTATCTGTAGCAGGTATGAGTCCTGGGAATGAAGCTTTTGCTAAATATTATCAGTCCAAAATAGGCGATCGCACAGAACGGATTTGGTGTGATAAAGATATCGTTCCTCGTATGGCAAAAGTAGGTGGTCTCAATACTATAGCCAGTTTATATGAACCAGATATATCAAATAATATACTTATTAATAATGTCATGGAATATATGGCTAATTCTAGTGAACAGCATAAATATGCCTACATTACTAATAAACCACCATACGCAGGTAAGTTCGATCCGTCTCAGTTGGTTGAAAATGTCGATGAAAATGAATATCTCAAAAAATATGTTGTAACTGAATGCAGTACACTCATATACTTAGTTTGGCAGCGACAGTTAGAAATGATACCATTTATGCCTAATTTTCTGGAAGATAAATTTGAAGACTTAGCAGAAAAATCTTCTGTTCTCTTAGGAACTGTTATTACTGAAATGTTAGGGAAGGCTGGAAATGTAGATGCAAAACTAGAAAAGATATTTACTAAAATAGTGAACTCAGTTAGTACAATCCCTATAGTAGGTGTATTTGCCCAGTTTAATCGTAATTTATTATCTAGTGCTAGCATTTTTGGTTTAATTGATTATTATCTACAGTTTGCTTACCAACATACCTACCAATATGTAGATTATTTTGGTTTTGTGCAGTTCAACCTTCTAAGACTTAAGGTTACTGCTGAGATTGAAGCAGAATTTGACGAACAAAATATTAGGAAACAAACAAGAAATACTGTTCTGATTGAATACGGTAAAGCTAAAAGGGATGATATCAAAGATTTATTTAATGGCACAGGTAAGTTATTAAACAATATATCTGATCTTGTCACAGAACTCAAACGATCAGGAGAAGTAGATGAAAATGTACAACCTTTACTTTTCATCATTGAGAAAGACAAAGAGAAGGGACTTTTTGGTTAGATTTAGACGCAAATTTTGAAGTCCATATCTCTTTTCTGGAGATGTCTATTCGATATGGACAGTCCAAAGTTCTACAAATAACTAGGGTCTGCTGATTTATCGGGAACCGTAAAAGTCTTGATCAAGAGATGGGGAGATAGGGTGATGGGGAGATGGGGAGATGGGGAGGTAGGGAGTAATTTTTTTGCCAGTCCTGATTCAGCAAGCCCTAACTAGGGCTGGCGTATGGAAATGTAAAAGCTTTGACAGATAGAGCTTTTAGCATTTTTAGATATAGAATAAAGTACCTACTTTTCAGCTATTAATGCTGAAAAAGTTACCATTTTCGGCACATCCTTGCTTGGGCAAAAAAAATTACTTTCCTGCTCCTCTATTCCCCTACTCCCCTACTCCTTAAAAAAGACTTTTTCAGCCAGCCCTAACTATTGCTAGCGAAGGCTTTCAGTCATCTAAAAATTAGAAAACTTGTAGGTGCTGTAAGCCTTTCCTAGCAATCATTTCAGCTTTTAAAGCGAATCATTTTTTAGGAGAACTTTGTATTCTCGATCATTGGATATATTGACAAATAAAAAATAATGAATCATCATTATATAAAGAAAATTAAATAATTTTTAAGCCCGAAGTCAGAAAACTTTAACAATAAGGAAATGGTGATGACAGAAACAAAACGAGCCATAGTAATAGGAGCTGGATCCTCTGGTCTAATAGCTGCTAAAGAACTTTTAGACATCGGCCTAGATTTGACAATTTTAGAAAAAGAAGCAACTTTAGGTGGTGTATGGCACAAATATTGCTGGAAGACTTCTACTCTCACATCTTCCAAGTGGATGACTGAATATGGCTGTTACCCAGCACCGAAAGAATATGCTGACTTTATGAAGCCAGAAGAAATGATGGAATATCTCAGCTCATTTACTAAACATTATGGCTTAGAAGATAAAGTTAAGTTTGGAGTTGCAGTTAAAGCGATCGCTCGCAGCACTGATGGTAAATACGATGTAATTACTGATCAGGAAACTTACAGTGGTTATGACTATGTAGTTGTTAGCACTGGTTTGCATGGAGAACCAGTTATTCGGGAAATTCCCGGACTAGAAAAGTTTACTGGTACAGTAATGCACGGATTCAAATATAAAGGTCCGGAAGAGTTTCAGGGTAAAAAAGTAGTGTGCATGGGTCTGGGAGAAAGTGGCATTGGCATCAGCTCTGAAATTAGCAGTGTGGCAGATAAAACTATTGTAGCAGCAGGTGGTTTTAATTTTGCTCCCCGGGTTTATCCTTACAGTAATAAACCTTTCGATCAGATACAGTTCTGGCCAATAGGTAAATTCATTAAGGATTACCAAGAATTATTGAGTGCGGAAATGAGTTGGATTACCCGTCTACCAGAGCCATTACGAACTGCTTATGCAAAAATGCACCCATGGTTACGCAGCTTTCCTAAAGAATGGCTACCAACTGCTTATATTCCCTACTATTGGGCAGGTAAATATTGGCCTAAACCCAACAGCAATTTTGGAGATGCAAGTGGCAACCTGACTCGACCAGATACTCCTCCTGATGATATTATGTATCTGGTTCATAGTGGTAAAATCATACCAAAAGGCAAAGTACAGCGTTTTGATGAAACAGGTGCTTACTTCCCAGATGGAAGTCGAGAAGAAGTAGATATGGTGGTAGCTAATACAGGATTTAAACCAGGCGCTGCCTTAATTGAATTTCCTGATAACTGGCAATACCGACACCAAGAATTGTATAAAGGCTGTTTGCATCCTGATCTGCCTAACCTGGCATTCGTTGGTACTGTTCGACCAACTATTGGCTCCATTCCTGCTATGGCAGAAATGCAGTCACGCTTTATTGCTCAAGTTTTTTCTGGTGAGTTTAAGTTGCCAGAGAAAGAAGAATTGAGAAAACTGATTAAGAAAGAAGCTGATGCCCACGCATGCAAAAATCCGAAAATGACAGAACGTTGGCCTCACATCTACTTCTTTGATCAATGGATGGAAGAAATGGCAGATTTAATTGGTACTCAACCTAAAATTTGGCAGCACCTCAGTTCTTGGAAGCAACTTCAAGGTTTTCTATTCGGAGCGCCCATGCCTATTCGTTTTCGTCAATACGGAGATGGAGCTGTTCCTGATGCCAGGGAACGGTACGCTGACAGGATTAATCAACTATATGGAACTCGTCCTCAGTCCTATATAGTACCTTATCTGATTGTGAGTCTTTTCTTCCCCTACATAACATCTTTAATTGTTTCTGCAATCTGTTTTTGGGGAGCTAATTTATCGCCACTAATTAGTATTGCTTCAGGGTTACTGTTTTATACTTTATATATGACAGTAGATTTATTCCGCTTTGTGGTGGGATTTTTACCGCTCATATTACCCAGTCTAATTACTTGGGAACAAACTTTGCCTTGGCGTAATTATGATAATGATACTATGATCCCTTTCCTCTCTTTTCCTGAAGAAGACAGGATGGATTATGCTAATCCCAGAATCTTTGAAAATGATGGAGTTTCTAAAAGCGAAGTGAAAGACTATGAGTTGGCTGGTAAGAGTTAATTAGGGTTTCCCTCAAAAGTGTTTTTGCCCTTGGTAGGGAGTAGGTAGGGACGTTCCATAAGGGCGTCCCTACTAGCTCTTGGTTATGGCGATCTGGTTCATCGAGAGTGAAAAGCGCTGTAGGCTTTTGATATGAAAAAGTACCAAATTTTCGCCTTATATTATAGAGTGAAAAAGTGAGTATCTGGGTAAGACTTGGGCAGAATTAGAGATAATTTTTGCAAGTACATCCTCTAAAACTTCTGATTCCTCTTGATTCTGTAGGGACGTTGCATAAGGGCGTCCCTACTACTCCCTACTGCCTACTCCCTATTCCCTACTCCCTACCTTCACAACAAGACTTTTACGGTTCCCGATAAATCAGCAGACCCTAAATATTTAACTCTTTGCGTCCTAAAATTTCTGCACAAGTTAATAAAAGTTGGAAAGTCAATCCCACAAAAATTAATATTCCCACCCACTCCAAGTATGGTATGTATGGGAACTTGCTAACTATTTCGTCAATCATGGGAAAATTAATCGGTTGAATAATCTGAAAATAGTTTTGATAAAGGAATATATACAACGCAACAAATTCAGTAGCGACCACTAAATAAGATAACCTCCGGAAAATGACTACCATGGAGAGAGCAAACTGATTAACTGTCAACTCATAAGCATTAGTTCGCTTTCTAACTTCTGGCAAAGTTAAATAATTATACTGATTAACAACATTTGAAGCTTGGCTAACTAATTTCAGAATATTATCAGGAGTTAGAGAATTAATTAAAGCACGACGCCGTGCTTGTTTATTGTACTTATTGATAATTTCAAAAACATCTATATCTGGCCATAGATATTGCAGTGAACCATCTAATGCTAGAACAGATCTAGTAAGTTTTAAGAAATCCCAGTTAGTAGGGATTCGATAACCGAAAGCGACATCAGTTACTCCTTTAATAGCTCCACCTAAAGATTTTTGCCGAAATGGTACTCCTTTAACCTGAGATTTGACATACCACTTCTCAAACTGACGCGCCATTTCTACTCGTACTCTATCAATATTGACTTTAGGAATATCGACACCAAATCGAATAAAGTAATCGGCTGCTTTGGTAAAATTTCCTTCCCCTAAACCATTAACATAGTTTAAGTAAGTATTCCTTAATTCTCCTTCCAAAGAACCTGTACTGCCATGATCGATCAGTACAAACTTATTATTGCGCAACAATATTATATTACCTGGGTGTAAGTCAGCATGAAATAGATTGTCTTCAAATAATTGTCGGAATAGGGATAAGTATAATCTTTCCCCTAGTTTGACTCGATCAATATTATTTTCTTCCTCCCATTTCCGAGCTATAGAAGCTTGATTCGCTATGGCACTAATATAGTCTGACATCATTACACCTTTTATAAATTCCATTACCAAAATCCGACGTTTAGAATATTTTTCGTATATTTTCGGCACAAAAACTTTATGTTCTTTCAGAGACTTTCTCATCCTGATAGTGCTGCTTGCTTCATATCTGAAATCTAGTTCTTCTTGAAAGGTTTTTTCCAACTCTGCGATAAATTCACCCCAACCTAAATATGTAGCAATATTCAAGAAAATTAAGATATTAACCAGACTCTTAATTACTTCTAAATCTCGGTTGAAAGCATCTTCTAAACCAGGACGCTGAACTTTGACTACTACAGGAATTTGTTTTTTGCGTAAAATCGCAGTATGAACTTGAGCAATAGAAGCTGCTGCTAGAGGTTCCTCATCAAAAACTGCAAAAACTTTCCCCAAAGGAGTTCCCAATTCTGATTCCACAGTTGAGCGTACCACATCAAAAGGAAAACCAAGTGCTTCAGACTGCAAACTTCGTAAGGCATCACATATAGGTTCTGGCAAAATATCTGTTCGTAGTGCTAAGACTTGTCCTGCTTTTACCCAAAAACCACCAAAATCTTCAAATATTTCTCGCAACTGAGTTGCTGTTTTTTCTATGTCTGGTTTACCAGTAAAGCTGCGCCACTGTACTTTTAAAAAATAAATAATGAATCGCCGAACAACATAAGAAGTAGTAACTCGTCGTTTCTCTACTTTTTCTACAATCTTTACTTTTTTTCTTTTCTTTTTTTCAGTCAGTGGTGTAGGAATATATTTCTTGTTTACCATATTATCTTTGTTTTTAGAACATTGGAATAGTTGTAATGTAAGCACTCAGTAGTGAGCTAGTCTCCTGGGTCGTAACTGCGAAATTCAATAATAAAAACCTCAATCTTAACGAAGAAATTTAAACGAATAAAGAAAGTGAAAACTGAATTTTGTAGTCAGAAAAATTTCTGAATTATAAAACTTTTATCACTTATCGCTCACTAAAAGCTTTATTACAGCGGTTTTCCTGCACGGTGAACCACAGTAGGGACGTTGCATGCAACGTCCCTACTGGATTTTGATTATGGTAATGTGGTTCATTCATTTGAAAAGCACTGTAATTGAGAAAGGAAAAATTTTTACTATAAAAGTCAGCTCTAAAGTCTATATTCGCTTAAGTCTATCCTTAAACATAGGGTATTATGGCTGTTAACGAGGTTTCTCCGCAGGAGGGTAGCTGAGGGCTAATAGCTTAATACTGATAATAATTACCCAAACAAATTCCTGTGAATAAATATTTACTTAAAAACTAATTCACTTCACCTAAAGAATAAGCTTTTATTTGTTGAGAAGCAAAGAAATTTATTGCCATTTCTGCCTGAGTTGGTGATACTAAAACCACAAAACCAATACCCATATTAAAAGTATTAAACATTGCCTCATCATCTACATTACCAACTTCAGAAAGCCATCTAAAAATAGGAGGAATTTTCCAACTATTTCTATCAATATCAATAGACATTCCTTCTGGTAAACAACGAGGTAAATTTTCTGGTAAACCCCCCCCAGTAATATGAGCCATACCATGAATATCTAAACCATATTTTTGTGCTGCTAAAATTGGTTTAACATAAATTTTTGTGGGAGTTAATAACGCCTCTCCCAAACTTTTTGGCTCCAAAAAATCTAGGCTATCTTGTAGAGAAATATTACATTCGTCAATAATTTTTCTAACCAAACTAAAGCCATTACTATGAATGCCACTACTTTCTAATCCAATTGCCACATCACCTACTTTTACCTGAGAACCATCCAAAATTAAACTTTTTTCTACTATTCCCACACAAAAACCTGCGAGATCGTACTCCCCAGGGGAATAAAAACCAGGCATTTCAGCTGTTTCTCCTCCAATTAAAGCACACCCCGCTAAACGACATCCTTCCACAATACCAGAAATTACTTCCCTTAACTGTTGTTGATTTAATTTTCCTGTGGCCAAATAATCCAAAAAAAAGAGGGGTTCCGCTCCAGATGTCAACACATCATTGACACACATAGCAACTAAGTCAATACCAACAGTATGATGATAATTTAGACTATTTGCTAGTTTTAATTTTGTACCCACACCATCAGTACCAGAAACCAAAACAGGTTGTTGATAACCACTTGGTAGGGCAAATAATCCACTAAATCCACCTAAACCTCCTAAAACTTCAGGTCGATGAGTACTAAGAACCATATCGCGAATATTATTGACAAATTCACGACCAGCTTCAACGTCAACACCAGCTTGTTTATAATCCATTATGTTTTGGCCAGAACTTTAATTGTGTGCTAGACAAAAAAAGTATACCTAAGTGCTGAGTGCTACTTCAACCATGTCTAGTTTTTAGGAGGTGGTTGCTAGTATTAATGTCCTCCCCTTTTAAAGGGATGAAAAAATATTTAATATATAATCCGGTTATACAGTGTACGTTTATAGCTCTATAACTACTTAAATATTCAATTTTGCAGTTCAACCTTCCAGGTTGTTATATCATGTCCGGTTGAATAATTATACTTTGGTGGAAGGAAGGCAGAAATAAGGCAGCTATGCTAGAGGCAGAAGCTTTTATGCCATTTCCACCTTGATTTTATACACCCACGGCGCCCGAAACATCCGATGCTACTGGAAATGATATTACAGCCAACGAAGGCTGAACTGCAAATTACGATAACTAATTACCCGGATTCTATATAAATCAGTATTTCAAGTCTCTGACTTTAGTCTGAGGTTTACTCTCTACTGATGACTGATAACTGATAACTTAAATGACCATCAGCCTTATTTATAGAAAATCCATCAAAAAAATTTTAATATTTGCTTCCTAAACTTAAAAGTTTGTGGTAGTCTATTCCAGTTACTTAATAATACTTAAAAATCAAAGACTAAACACAAATCTAATCAAAGAGTCTGATTTATTTGAAATAGCCATTGCTGGACTATATCAAAATCAATCCAACTCCTAGATTACTCCTGAAAAAAATTAAGTTTATGAAGCACAAAATTTGGACTGGTATTACTATTTTCCTTCTCTTTTCTAATTTAGATGTAGCGTACTCTAATGCCGATACTCTAAAGGAGGAAAAAATTTATCAACAGAACCAGCTCACAAAAAGAAGTTTGGTAGAAAATGATAATTCCCAGAAAGACATGGCTAATAAACAGGCAAATGCTCTAAAAGTTAGAGAGCAAATTTTCAACACTCAACCACAGCCAAATACTATTACCAAAATTATTGCCCATGAGCTGTTTGGTCGCCAAGCTGCAACTCTCTATGTTCGCAATATTCCAGTCCTTACCTTTCTTAACTCTGAGAAAACTAACCAGAATGTCGATAATCAAAATTTATACTCCTCATTTTCCGACTCAGACCAACAAAAAGATTGTTGGGGGAGAGCATCAGTAGTTGCCTCCCGACTAAATCAACTTATTCAAGAAAATCCCAATCTAGAAATTACGGCAAAGTGGGATGCAGAGAAAGAAATTTATATAATTTTGGTCAACGATCAAAAGTTAGTCGAAATAAATGAGGATACTATTTTACCAGATACTACTAAAGATTTAACAATAGATACTTTACAAGCAACTAACCGCTTACGACGACAAGTTAATAATACTTCTCCTTTAACAGAAATATCAGGTCAATCTAAATCTAAACCACAACTGGAACCAGAAAAAGTTGCTGTAGGAACAATTACTTACGAATTTCAAGGTTGGGCATCTTGGTATGGCCCTGGATTTCATGGTCGCTATAGTGCCAGTGGTGAGCGTTTTAATCAATATGCCATGACTGCTGCTCACAAGACTCTACCTTTTGGGACAAAAGTACGAGTAACTAATCTAAATAATGGTAATTCAGTTATTGTGAGGATTAATGACCGTGGTCCATTTATTCGACATAGAGTTATTGATTTGTCATCTGCAGCAGCTCGTGCTTTAGGTATGATTCATACTGGAGTTGCACCTGTGAAAATAGAGGTTATTGAATCTCGTGAATCTTAGATAAAGTTTGAGGTGATGGGGTGATGGGGTGATGGGGTGATGGGGTGATTGTGAACATTCTATCCTACATTCCTAAATTGATTGTAACAAATCAAAAAGTCAATAAAAAACCACGAAGCTCCTACCTGTTGGTTGTTCCCCGTTCCCTGTTTCCTCAAACAAACCTTCTTCTCGGACTTCCTAAAGTTGCCTCCCATTCCGTCAATTATTAACAGGACTTACGCAAAGAAACCGGGTTTCTACGAGAAATCTTTGTTTTGAACAGTAAGAATCTACGCTAGTACCGGGTTTCTGGGTTCGTCTGCGTAAGTCCTGATTGAAGTCCACATTCTGCACTTTAAGCATAATACAAGATACTCTTTTACCAGAAAAAGAGGTATAAAACTTCCCCTGGTTCCGGGATGAAAAGATAAAAGTTCATTAGTTAAAGTAAAGCTTTTAGGTTTCTTACGGAATGATGGGCAAACACCCATAGGTACTGATAACTGATAACTGAAATAACCAAGTCTATTTTAGCTTCTATTATTAATTAGGACTAAAGCCATGAGGTAGAAAAAACAGGGGTTTGAGATTGCTTCCCGACCGTCGTATCGGACGAAAATACCTTGCTGTTGTGTAAGTCCTGATTAATATTAAATATTAATAGTCTTAGATAAGCTTTTTAAATTACCAAAAAAAGAGGTATAAAGCTTCCCCTTGTTCGGGGATAAAAAAATTTTAACTCAGTATTTCAAGCCTCCGAATTTAGTCGGAGGTTAACTCTTTATTGATAACTAATAACTGAAATGACCGAACTGCAAAAAAAATCCTTAAGTGAACTATATTTTTCTATACTTGCCACTCAAAAAATTTGCCAATATTCACCTTAAAGCGTTATAACTGAGAAGAGGCGCTTTAGCGTTGTTAATGAATTATTATTAGTTCATTCTGCAGGAAAATTATCAAGAGGAAAAATACTATGTCTAGGGTTTTGATTTCTAGCTTATTAGGATTATTAGTTATGCCTTTAACTGTTAGTTCTGTTTTAGCAAATCCTAATTCTGATAATATCTATCAGAAAAATAATCCAACTATCCAAGTACAGCGCCCACCAAGAAATCAAAACAGGATTTTTGAACAACTAAATCTTACCGAGGAGCAAAAAGAAAAAATCACTAAAATTCGCGATAATAATCAACAAAAAATCAGAGAAAGTTTGCAAGACTTGCGCAATGCTCAAGAAGAATTAAATGTAATGATTACTGGGACTGAAAGTGAGAATAAACTACGGAAAAAACATGATCAAATTTTAGAATTGAGAGAAGAATTAGCAAAATTACAATTCAATACAATTCTCAAAATTAGGGAAGTGTTAACTCCTGAACAATTACAAGAGTGGTCGAATTTAATAAAGCAACGTCGGGAATCTCCTAATTAATACTCCATAGAAAAATTTACTTCAATAATTGACGAATTAGGGTTTACTGAAAAAAGCAAAGTTGGGAGGTAAGCATTCAGTATTCAGCATTCAGCTATCAGCTATTTTTTATTTCATATTAAAGTTTTATTGATTAAATCAGAATTAATTTTGACTAAAAAAGCAGACTGAAAATATATTAATTTAAACTTCATTTTTAAGGTTTGAAGAACATTGCGTTCAAGTTGAAAGCTAATAGCTGTTTGCGCAGCATGACCCAGGAAATGCTTAGGTTTGGAAAGGTTAGAAAGACAGAGAAAGCAGGAGAAATAATTGTTTCTTGATCTAGTAATTCTAGAATGATTTCTGGAAAAAAACTGTAGGGGTTTGGTTGACAAATTGCTTATTTTTGGTTTGGATACTAAACCCAAACTGCAAAATGTTAGAAGCTATTTAGAATTGCTATATTTCTGTGCTTATCTGTCTAAAATAATCTCCGGTTTAATAGTTACACTTTAGAGAAATACCAAATAAAATACCCCCTATTCTACTCCTAATTTCTTGGTGACTAAAACTCAAAAATTTACATTATTTTTTGCTGGAAAGAAAAAAACTAAAACTTCGATATGTAAAGGATTTTAGATTTAATCAGCAAAGCCTATTTATGTTTAATTTAACTTGAAAGAATGTTAAATAATTACACTTATTTCTATTTACATGGATTTGCTTCTAGTCCTAGATCTAACAAAGCCATGTATTTACGCGATCGCTTCGCTGAAATTGATATTAATCTGAAAATTTTTGACTTAAATCAAAATGACTTTTTCAACCTAACTCTGACTAGACAAATACATCAAGTTGAGTTAGAAATCGAAGATAAATATACACCAATAATATTAATTGGTTCTAGCTTTGGTGGTTTAACATCTAGTATTTTAGCAGAAAGAAACTCAAACATAAAAGCAATAATTTTACTCGCACCAGCCTTTAATTTTTTATCCTATTTACAACAAAATTTGGGAGAAACAGCATTCAAAAAATGGCAGCAAAGAGGAAATTACTGGATATATCATTATGGAGAAAGACATTATTCATTATTGAGCTACAATTTTATAATAGATCTGATGAGATATCAGGAAAAAAAATTACAGCGTGCTTTGTCAACTTTAATTTTTCATGGTTTAAATGATGATATGATTCCTGTTCAGGCAAGTCGAGATTTTGCAGCTCAACGTGATTGGGTAAAGTTAATAGAATTTGATAGTGACCATGCCTTAAGAAATGTTCTGCCTAAAATTTGGGAAGAAATTAATCAATTTATTGAGGCAGAGAATAAGGAGTAGGAAGTAGTTAAGAATCAAGAAGAATGGAAGTTATCAAGGAAGTGGTTGTTCATAATAAATAGGATATATTGATTTTTCTGCCTTGTGTTACCCCAAAATATTAATAGAAATAATTATTATCCCAAGGCATATATTTATTTGTCTGTTCCTTCATGCAAAGAATGAAGAGATTTATCCAGTTCCATTCTTTGTTTAGCCTGATTTAAAAAGTAACCACTCATCATTGCAGAAGCAAGAAGTTGACCAAGGTTTTCTTTGCTAGTTGTTATTGCTATAGAAAAATGTTCTGGTGGTAAATTTCCTAACATTCCTCTTAAATTTTGTTCCATAATTTGAGCTACTTCTGGATCTGGTTTAGAAAGTTGAGCAACAGTTTCTGGATTCATAGATTGAACATATTGCCATAGTAAATTACTTTTATTTGATTGGTCAGCAAAATTTTCCGCAGGATTACCAGAAAGATTATTCATAATATTTACCTTCCATAACTAGGTGTGATGCAACATTAGTTACATATTAACAAAATATTTTTTAGCTATTGTAGTCCGTGCAACCGAACTTTCAGAGGCGGACTTTGCTACAAAATTTTCAAACAACTAGAAGCGCTGTATGTTCAAACAAATATCAAGGATTACTTCTGACTTCTAACTTATGACTTTTGACTTTAGGGTAGCGCTATAGTATCTTTCTTCAAGTAGACTGGATATGTAGAGATGAAAAAAAATATGAAACAATCATCCAAAGCTCAAGGTCGCCTAGTTTGGAATCATTCTACCCATATCGAAGGCTTAATTCCAATTTTAGAGAAACTAATCCAACATCAAGGTATTGAAACTGTGACTCCAGGAGTGATCAGTAGGTCTAAAAGTCATATTCCCCAAATGAAGCTCAAAGTATCAGTACCTATTCGAGGTGGTTTTAAACTTATTGCTAGACAAGGGAAGACAGTACAAGAAGTCTTTATATTAACCAGTTTAATTCAAGAAGATTTAGAAGAGGCGATCGCTCAAATCTTAACTAAATAGGGTTTGCGCTCAAAAGTTTCTTGGTGAAGGTAGGGAGTAGGGAGTCAGGAGTAGTGAAGAGTCAAGAGGGATGTAGTATCGGTATAATTTAAGACTGTAGGGGTTTGGTCTCCCAACCCTCCACTAACTAAGTTTTCGCTCTTTTCTGATGGTAGAACCTTATTTTCCCAAGCCAGGGGATTTGATATTAGGGAGTAGTGAAGAGTCAAGAGGAATGTAGTATCGGTATAATTTAAGACCGTAGGGGTTTGGTCTCCCAACCCTCTACCAACTAAGTTTTCGCTCTTTTCTGATGGTAGAACCTTATTTTCCCAAGCCAGGGGATTTGATATTAGAAGAATTTGAACAAAGTAGCTTTTTATAATCGGATTTGGTATGAGATGATGATTTAAAGTTTAAATTTTTATATGACGAAAAGTGTTATAGTGAAAAATTAAGCTAGGGGTGCCTAAAATAATCAGGCTGAGAAATACCCTTAGAACCTGAGACTGGTTAATACCAGCGGAGGGAAGCTGTTTATTTAAGGAAAAAAATATGCGGACAGAATGGATCGCCAAGCGTAGTGGACATACAAATGTTTCTCAAATGCACTATGCTCGTCAGGGAATCATCACTGAAGAAATGGACTTTGTTGCCCAACGAGAAAATCTCCCTGGTGAGTTAATCCGCGCAGAAGTAGCTAGGGGAAGAATGATTATCCCTGCTAATATTAACCACACTAACTTAGAACCAATGTGTATTGGCATTGCTTCTCGGTGTAAAGTTAATGCTAATATTGGTGCTTCTCCTAATACTTCTGACATTAATAAGGAAGTTGATAAACTGAAACTTTCTATTAAATACGGTGCAGATACCGTTATGGACTTATCTACAGGTGGTGGTAACTTGGATGAAATTAGAACTGCCATTATCAACGCCTCCCCAGTTCCCATTGGTACAGTACCAGTATATCAAGCAGTAGAAAGTGTTCATGGCAGAATAGAAAATTTGACTGCCGATGACTTTCTTCATGTTATCGAAAAGCACGCTCAACAAGGAGTAGATTATCAAACTATTCACGCCGGAATTTTAATTGAGCATCTACCTCTCGTCAGAAATCGCATCACTGGAATAGTTTCCCGTGGCGGTGGAATTATTGCCAAGTGGATGTTACACCACCATAAACAGAATCCATTATATACTCATTTTGACGAGATTATTGAAATATTCAAAAAATATGATGTTTCTTTCAGTTTAGGAGATTCTTTACGACCCGGTTGTACCCACGATGCTACTGACGAAGCACAGTTAGCAGAATTAAAAACATTGGGGCAATTAACTCGTCGTGCTTGGGAACATGATGTCCAAGTTATGGTCGAAGGTCCTGGCCATGTACCAATGGACCAAATTGAATTTAATGTCAAGAAACAAATGGAAGAGTGTTCAGAAGCTCCCTTCTATGTTTTAGGTCCATTAGTTACAGATATTGCTCCTGGTTATGACCATATTACATCTGCGATTGGTGCTGCTATGGCAGGTTGGTATGGTACAGCCATGTTATGTTATGTTACTCCGAAAGAACATTTAGGTTTGCCTGATGCCGAGGATGTAAGAAATGGGTTAATTGCTTATAAAATTGCTGCCCATGCTGCGGATATTGCTCGTCGTCGTCCGGGAGCAAGAGATAGAGATGATGAACTTTCTACTGCTCGTTATAATTTTGATTGGAACCGTCAATTTGAATTATCTTTAGATCCAGAGCGAGCAAAGGAATATCACGACGAAACTTTACCTGCGGATATTTATAAAACTGCTGAATTTTGTTCTATGTGCGGACCGAAGTTCTGTCCGATGCAGACTAAAGTTGATGCTGATGCTTTAACAGAATTAGAGAAATTTTTAGCGAAAGAAAAGGAAGTTGTAACTCAAAGTTAATAGGTAAGCAGTTAGGTATCAGCTTTCAGCTTTCAGTTAATACAGCCAAGGATCTAAAATCCTTGGCTAATAGCTGAAGTCATCTCAAGATGACTAAATTATAGCAATGTGCGCACTGAATATTGACAAATTGCAAGAGGTGTCCAATAGCTAAAAGTCTGATATGATCAGCAATTAATTCTCCCTATTGCCAGATTAGCTGTTGTCTGTTGCGCGACAGCGCAGCGCTATATCTATAATGTCTTTGTTAATACAGCCAAGGATTTTAGATCCTTGGCTAATAGCTGAAGTCATTTCAAGATGACTAAATTATCTATAATGTCTTTGTTAATACAGCGCTTTTTGTTGCCTATGAGGTAAACTTGCGCGGGCAAGATTTCCGCACTACAATATTTTCACCATTTCCCGAAAAATTAATGTATGAAGCCTCTTCAATCATAGAGAAAAAAAGAATATTTTCTTATATTCAATTCTCTCGGTTCTAACCAGAAGACATCTCCAAAAATAAAAAATCAAATCAATTCTTATCCATAAATTATCAATTCTTTCTTCGTGTTCCCAGTTAAGTGTTAAGCGTTCTCTCTTTTCTGGAGATATCTAGAGGTAATTATCCATTATCCATTATCCATTAATCAAACCTTTTTCAAATTTTCTTGTAATTCTGAGATAGTAAATATTGACTCAAACTGAATACCTTCTTTCTCATAAAATTCTTTACCACCTTGCTCCCGATCTACAAGAGAAAAAATTTGATTAACCTGATAACCTGCGTCTCGTAGTCGATTAACTGCCATCATTGCTGATGCTCCAGTAGTTACGACATCTTCTAAAACAACTATTTTTGCATTAGCTTCTAGCACAGGCCCTTCAATGTAGGACATCGTACCATGTCCTTTAGCTTGTTTACGAATAATTAAAGCTGGTATAGGTCGATTTTCATAAGCAGATACCACACTCACAGCAGTTAAAATTGGGTCTGCTCCTAATGTTAAACCTGCTACTCCTTCAGTATCTTCAGGCAGTATAGACAATAATAATCTGCCTATGATCAGAGCGCCCAGGGGATGAAGAGTAACGTATTTACCATTTATATAATACCCACTACTTTGTCCAGAAGATAATACAAAATTTCCCTCACGATAAGCTAAGTTACATAGCATATTGAGTAATTTTTGTCTAATAGTAGTTAGATCAGTAGTAGCTAAAGATGAAGAATCGAGAAATGTAATTTGGTCTGTCATATCAAGAAACTGGAGAGTGCTAAAGTTATGAGTGAAAAAAACATTCCCTGCTCAAAGTTGAGGAATGGTAGATACTGGTTAAAGCCTCTAAATTTTGACCAGCTAATATCTAATTATGCACATAATAGGTCAAATAGAGCAAATTCTGACTTAATTACTTCCAGTGTTTAGTCGCCATGCAAGTTATGAAAAGTATTATATTAAATTTGCTTACTTTGGAGAATAAGGTTTGACCATCAGAAAAGAGGAAAAGTTGCTAGTTTGTAGAGGGTTTGGAGACCAAACCCCTACAGTCTTTAATTCTATCAATCCCACCGAATTTGATATTACTGTGTAACTTTTATTTTCCTGACTCTTCACTACTCCCTACTCCCTACTCCCTACTGATCTAAAGGATGATGATCTGCGAGTAATTTTTCAACTTTTGCTTCATCAAGTCTAGCAGTTATTCTTTGAGATTCGTGATTGTCTCTAATGGTTTTTGCCAGAGTAAAAGCGGAACCTATTGAGAATGTTAAACCCATTCCCATAAAACTTTTAACCCAATTATCTACAGGTAGGTAAATGATGCCGATCGCTGTACCAGAAGTAGCGAGAATAAAAGAAGCCCAAACTTGAAATATCCATCCTGCGGTATCCTTTTGTCGAACATATTTATTTGTCATAAAATTACTACCTCAAATCAATATTTTTAGCTGATTTATTTTGATTCTAGGTATATAAATTTATAGAAATGATAGTGTTGTGACAGTTTCTATAGATGCACACATCACTATGCGCAATTCAGAATTTAATTAAAACAGGACTTACACGGGAGGAACCGGGTTTCTAGGGTAAATCATTGTTTTTGAGAAACATCTATAAGAAACCGGATTTCTGGGTTCTCCTGCGAAGTCATGTCAAATCTGCTTCCCTTTTGCTTGACAATAGAAAACTTGTCGTTCCCAAAATTTTATCTAAATCAGTAATAGTAATTCTCAACTTGCTTTTTGTAAATTCATCGGATACTAATTTTCCAAATTGCCATAATTCTCCATCCCTTACTATCTCATACACAGGAAGTTCCTTGGCTTTATTTTAGGACTAAAGCCATGAGGCAGGAAAAACAGGGGTTTGAGATTGCTTCCCGACCGTCGTATCGAAGGAAAATACCTTGCTGTTGCGTAAGCCCTGTTAATTTTTGGGCGAAACTATTATCCCATGGTTTCCTATAATTCTCAAGCTGCTCACCGTCAGACTCCGAGTCGGAAAAATGAACTTTTCAGGACTTACACAGGGGAACTCAGAAACCGGGTACAAGGGTATATTCTTACTGTTAAAAACAAGGATTTCTCGTATAAACTGGGTTTCTTTGCGACTCCGAGTTGGGGAAATGAAGTTGTGATAAAATTGAAGATTATTTTCTGGAGTCACTTATGAAAACAACCAAATCTTTGCCTTTGAGTTGGGAAGCACTACAAGAAATCGTCACATTTGAGCGAGATAGGGTGAACGGACCAACCAATTCCCAAGCCAGACTGCGTCTGTTTGGAAAAGCCGAATCAGATGTGCGAGTTACTCTTTATCGCGATCATCATGCTTGGTGTCCTTATTGCCAAAAAGTTTGGCTGTGGTTAGAAGAAAAGCAGATTCCCTATCGTATCGAGAAAGTCACTATGTTCTGTTATGGAACCAAAGAAAAGTGGTATAAGCAAAAGGTGCCATCTGGAATGCTGCCAGCATTAGAACTTGATGGTCAATTAATTACAGAAAGTGATAATATCTTATTAGCATTAGAAGACGCATTTGGTCTATTAAATCAGGTAGGAATGAGCGATCGCCGAGCGTTGCCTCTGCGCCAGCTAGAACGCCTACTCTTTCGTGGTTGGTGTAGTTGGTTGTGTTACCCAGTACGATCACTAAGAGACGAACAACGCAGTCGATATCAATTTACCACCATCGTAGCTCAAGTTGAAGTTGCTTTAGCCAATACTCCAGGACCTTATTTTCTGGAAGAATTTGGTATAGTTGATGTGGTTTTTACTCCTTATGTCGAGCGGATGAATGCCAGCCTCTACTATTACAAAGGCTATTCATTGCGGGAAGAAAATCCCAAGCTTTCTGATTGGTTTGATGCTATGGAAACCCGATCCACCTATAGAGGAACGCAAAGTGATTTTCATACCCACGCCCACGATTTACCACCGCAAATGGGGGGATGTTATTCTAACCAAGAATCTCAAACTGATATCAATCAAAAGCGAGTTGATTACGGTCCTTGGCTCGGATTACCAGATGTGATGTATCCAGAGCCAGAAACATCTCGAACAGAAGCTCTGCAAAGGGTTATCAAGCATCGTCATAATATCATTCGCGTTAATCCAGCCGACGATTGCCTTTTTGATGAAGCCTTGCGTTGCGCTCTAACTTACATGATAACAGGAGAGCTATGTCTGCCACCATCTGGTTCCGATCCAGCTCTGCGTTACCTGCGCGATCGCATTAGTGTACCGAGAGATATGTCCATCTATGCCGCCAAACGACTGAGAGAAGCATTAGAAACCACGGCATCTCTATCTGGCGATCGCCAAGGAAGACCCATTCCAGTGCGCGACCGACGCGACCAAAATCCGGCTAATTTTAACTAACTTTAACACAGAACTTACGCACAGGTACTACTTCCATTAAGCTCTAAGATTACCGAAAGATTGTAGCGGATTGTTTCACCTAGAATAGTGCAAAGCTTAGGTGCGGGTTTAAGCCAGAATTTTCATGGTTATTGCAAGATTTAGATAAACCCGCCCCCTAGGACAGTTGGCTATATCATTAGGAGCAGGTTTAGCTAACCATCAATAGGGGCGGGTTTTTCAGGGGCGTTGGGAAATTGCCGAAATTTGACTAAACCCCCCCTGGGGATTTCAGATAAAATGTGGCTAGATTGGTTCCGCTTTTAATTATTACCAAATCTCGCCAAACTTCCTATCCTGCCCCTGGGGATTTCAGATAAAATGTGGCTAGATTGGTTCCGCAAAAGGCTTGGCTGCGTTACGCAGGAGCAGAGATTATCTATTTATTGATATATTACCCTCCTGCTAACGCACCCTACTGGACCGTTTCATCTAAAATGGTGCATTAGGAAGTAGGGGAGTAGGGGAGTAGGGGAGAAACATTTTTGTAACCTACAGCTATTGCACCATTTATTGAAGGTGAAACAATACACTACAAAAACGACTATGTAAACTCAGGCGCTACTTGCATAACAGAGAGTTGGGCTTTCTTCCTATAAAAGGGTGGTAAATTCATGATCGTTGAACGTAACTCGTGGAGAGTTCCTTTAGTCGGAGGACAATAATATTGAAAATTAGCGGGAAATATTTGAGTAACTGTTTCTGCTATGGTTGAACCATAAGCTCCCCATGTCATTATTGTTCTCGTGCTATTAGGATTAGGTGCATGGAGAAATACGAAGGTTCCGTTTCTGGGATGATCTAAATACTCATTTGCCTGTTCTCGTGTTGCTAAATCATTCATCAATTTAAAGCAGATTTTTGCATAATTTTGGGTGATATTCATAAATGCCGTATGAACAGGGCTCTTATCAAAAGTATCTGGCAAGCAAAGAACGAGATTACCAAATGGGTCTAGAAATGCAACAGAGTTTTTAGCATTTGGTTCGGATTCCTTGACTTCTTTTAAAACCTGAAAGAGTTCCTGGTTTGGAAGACGTGGCTCGGGTATTTTTATTTTGAATGCATTTGGATAAATCTCTCGGTATTTCACCTTGAGCGGGGAATCTTCGGGCAACTTAGCTGGATTGGATAGAGCTTTTCCATTAGAAATCTGAGCCTCGCGAACCCTTTCTAGGTTGGCATGAAAGGCATTGCCACAGCCCATCAATATTTGTAGGCTCACAATCGTGTCTTTTAAGACGACATTAGGGCCACCGTTATAGTCTCTTACATATTCTTATTAGTAGTAAAAGTGTCAATTTTTTTTTGACCAGCTTTTTTTGTGCCTCTGCTGTCTCTTTCAATTTACAAATTACTTATTCTTGTTCGGAATTAATTCCTGCGTTGACAGCAGTTGCTATAATCGCACTGGCTA
>NZ_JAYKGW010000086.1:0-40852 GCF_035285525.1 Okeania sp.
CCCCACACACACCCAAATTTATCGGCATAAACATTAAATTAAATAAACCCGCCCCCACACACACCCAAATTTATCGGCATAAACATTAAATTAAATAAACCCGCCCCCACACACCCAAATTTATCGGTATGAACATTAAATTAAATAAACCCGCCCCCACACACACCCAAATTTATCGGCATAAACATTAAATTAAATAAACCCGCCCCCACACACACCCAAATTTATCGGTATAAATATTAAATTAAATAAACCCGCCCCCAACCCAATGTATGTAGGGGGGGGCGGGTTTAGATAAATAATTGGGCTTTGTATCAAAGTTTCTGGTGAAACCCGCCCCTACAATTTTGTAAAATGTTAATTTGCCTTTTTTGTGTTACCATCGGACGATCAGGATGCCCATCCCACTAATTACTAATTCAGCAACACCCCGCCTTAACGGAGGAAGAAATCATCAGCACTAATTTCTGCCTTATTAGTTAAGGTAGCAAAATTAGCACCCCCACCTAAACCAGTAGCACTACCATTAGGGTTATAGAATAACTTGCCGTTTTCACTGTTGTAGACAATAAACCCATTAGAATTTCTTGCCTCTGCATCAGTGGTAACTTCTGCAAACTCTGTTGTCACACTAAAACCTTCACCTTTAACACTGGTAAGTACAGTGAAAGTATCTCGATCCAAGAGAATAATATCTTTCCCTGGAACAAAATCAGTAATTTCGTCTGTACCTAAATCTTCTGAAGTAAACTCTTCATTGGTGTTGAAAATAAAGCGGTCAATACTTGCACCACCTATGAGTACATCGTTTCCTGGTCCACCATTGAGGCGATCGCGACCGATACCACCTTCGAGAGTATCGCTACCTTCTCCCCCCATTAAAATATCGTTACCAGAACGACCTATTAAATAGTCATTTCCAGATTGTCCCCACATTCTATCATTACCTTTACCGCTATTGAGTGTGTCGTTACCACTACCCCCTCTCATTTTATCGTTACCCTGACCACTATTGAAGGAATCATCATTTTCACCACCTCTCATTATATCATCGCCACTTTTATCAATTTCTATTGGCACTTCCAAAGCATAAGAATATGCTTTCTCTTCCCCATCAATCAAGTTACTAATTAATGCTAGTGGTTGATTCTGATAAAATAATGTGCCTGCAACAACTGTAAAATCTTGTGGAGTAGCATTGGGAAAATCTCCTGGTAGTGCTACTATTTTATCTTCTGTCCAATTAAAGTCACTGAAATGAGTTACTCCTTCCGCATTAGGATTGAGGAAAAAGCGATCGCTACCCTCGCCACCAGTAACAACAGGATTATATGCACCATCATCAATCTTTAACTCATTATCTCCAGAATCCCCTGTTACTTCTGATGTTGGTTCAAAAGTAATTTTATCTTCCACTTCCACAGGTGCTTTAGAAATGACAAAAGTTGCAGATTGATTCTCAGGAAGCGTCGTATACCCTGAATCAGCAGTTAATAATTTCAATTGCAGGGAATCAGACCCACCATCAATAGCATCACCATTAATCTCAAAATCCAATGAATAGCTTTCTGCTCCTGGTGGAATGAAAAATGAACCGTATAAATTATTGTCACTGTTAATGCGTTCATAATCTTCTCCTGCAATAGCATCACCACCTATCTGATAACGAACAGTTAAACCATAGGTAGGAGCAGGTTCAGAAAGTGCAATGTTGAATGATTTGGTAGTAGTCTCACCTGGTGCTATGATTACGTTTTCCAATATTGGTATATCCAACCATTGGTCATCTGTACTAATGAAAATAGCTTTATCAACATCATCATAATTGACGTAGGTTGGTTGAACTAAGACTGAATTAAGTTTATTTTGGTACTCATTCTGATCTTCACTCTCAAAAGCAATATCTACAATATTTTCTACTAATTCTGTCAAGAAAAAGCGTTTCGGACCAGCAATAGCAGGAATAACTAAATGGGAACCTTTCTCTTCTGCACCCTCAAGAATGGTGTCGATAAATTCTTGAACTTGTCCCAATCCTTCAGCGATAAATTCTAATGGTAGTTCTTCTACCTTTTCTAACACTAACTCTCGATCGATTGGCCTACCATCCTCACCAAAGAAAACATCTTCTGTTCCCAGTTTAGTCGCATGAGTGTTATAAATATATTCCCATGCTTCAGCGATTTGCTGAGAGTTACTAATGTCTAAACTATCCCAATCATAATTAAGTTCATCCCATAACTCCTTGTAATAAGGACCTGCTTGATCGTCTTTAGCTTGCATGACAAAATTAATGGCACGCATCGCAACTAATCCTGGATAAGTTTCGAGGTCTCTTTCTATTCCCCAATTATCTACATCAATTTCAAGCTTCTCGAACAATTCTGCAGTTGTTAGTGTCAAAGCCAACATTTGATATGTATAGGCTATGCTGTCTAAAGCATCCGATGCACCTTCACCAAATTCTGTATAAGGATCGTAATCATCTTCTAGTAATTTTTCTGGAATGCCTGCAAAATTATTAGCAAAGAGGTCTTCTGCAACTTCTGGTGTTAACTTTTCATAAAATTGCTCTTCAGTTGTCCAAGCTGGAGCTTCTTCTGTGTCACTCCAAATACTAACAGGTGCATATTTGAAGGTAGTAATAATTGAGGGATTGGCATTTTTACCCTCCTCAGTAGGAATAGTAAATAATGGAACACCATAATCTTTCCCTGTAATGGTATCTTTCAGCCTATCTTCTGAGCTATCAGGAGGAGCAATAGCAACTATAAGTCCATCACGAAAGTCAACAGTTGGTTCTTCGTCTGGAACAAATTCTTTCCCATTCCACACACCTTTTGTCCCATCAGTGTAATTGTTTTGTTCTGTAAGGTCTATTTCGTAATTACCAAATTCGTCTGTCTGAGTAAATACTTCACCTTCATCCCAAATGAAATTTCTATTGGTATCAAAAAAGATATAAGCATCATCTAAAGGTCCAAGCATTGAGAGTCCTCTTTCTACTACCGAAAGAAGTTTTTGTTTTACTTGGACGTCCAAAGGAACATATCCTGTTTCCCTAAAAAATAGAGATTTGACCTCTTGATCCCTGTGTTCAAGGTTCTTCGTATCAATTAATCCATTGGAATATGAACTCTCGTCTAAAAACTTAGTAATATCTAAATCTTTTACTTCTCTATCTCCAATCCATGACTCACCCTCAATGGTTTCTCCTTCAAATAATTTTGTTGTAACTGTACGAGCATAGCCATGCTGTGTAGGTGGCAAATTATTCTCAATATTAGGGGTGGGATGACTGTATGATACCCTTGGTATTAGTGGTACTATACTCTTTTCATATTCCGATGAATTAAGATACAGGTCATAGTCACCCAAAGGATCTTGATATCCTAATCCTAGCAACGATGATGTATGGATACCATAAACATTTTCTGCATCATCGGGAGACAGTCGTAAATCTTTTGGTCGATCTTCATACCCAAGTCCAGCAGGATCCATACCAATAATCTGATCAATTCCTTTTACATTTTGCCCAGCTATTCCAGAAACATGAGCACCAAGACTGTGACCTATTAAACTTATTTTCTCAGGATTTAAGTCATATTTTGTGATGTATTCTGCTATATCTGCGCTAACCCTGGGAACACTATTTACTGCTTCTAAATATTTCGGAAGGCTTGTAAAATTTTTTTCATGCCAATCTACAACAACAACGTTAGCATCCGGATCGAATTTTTTAATCGCTTTTGCTTGATTTGCTTGCCATTCATTTAATTCATTACTGGAAATCCATTGATTTCCTATTCCATCCTGAAATCCATGTGTGACAAAATATGTATTTTGGTCTGTGTTAATTTTTCCAAATTGATCCCTGTTTCCGTCTTTGTCTGTGACATGGAACCAAACACCATTAATAACATCATGATTGGTATCATTTTCAAATTTCTTTGAAACCCCAGGTTGTGAACTATTCGTTTTATCAACACCAAACTTCAGTTGATCCTTTACCGTGGTTACTCCATTGAAATTTGACTTGTAAGAATTCTCACCATCAAAGACAGTAAAAGATTTTACACCCCAATCATCGTTGCCATTTTTCCTAAACTCTATTGAGTCTAAATCACCAATATTCAAATTTCCTAGATAAAAAGTTACATTGCTTCCTTGAGAAAATTCAGGATTATCTACCCTTGGGAGATCGATATATTCAGTTGTTCTTTCACTGCCGTAAAGTTTTACCTGAACCTTGTCTTCTGTTCCATGCTTATTAGACAATTTCCTTTCTAAGAAGTTTCCTAATTTTGCAAATAAGCCACTCTCTTTAGGTACCTCTTCTATGGAAGCTGTTTGTATGCTAATAGTGTAAAATTTATCGCTCATAAGTAATTCACCCTGAAGATTAATGTTTGCTTTCAAAGCTTTAGCATATATATATATATTGTCAAGCATTATTTTGATTTAGCAATAATTCTTAACAATGTCAGGTGTCAAACTATTGGATAAACCACATCGCAATAACCAAAATTTAGTAGGGACGTATTGCTGCGCGACATATAACGCATTTTTGCAACTTATAACGTCCCGACAGGGGTTATATAGCAACCAGTTAATAATAAATAAAAAGTTGGGATAATTTATATTCTGCGATTGTCTTACAGCAATTTTCACTTCAGTAAACCACAGTATTGGACTGTTTCATCTTAAATGTTGCATATAGATGTAGGTTGGGTTGAGGAACGAAACCCAACAACAGTCTTACTCCCCTACTCCCCTACTCCCTAATGCACAGATGTAGGTTGGGTTGAGGAACGAAACCCAACAACAGTCTTTCTTCCCTACTCCCTTACTCCCCTACTCCCCTACTCCCTAATGCACAGTTTTAGGTCAAACAGTCCAGTAGTGGACCGACACAGCCAAAATGGTGGATTAGGATTCAGCGATAACCCTTATATGTCAAAGCTTTCACCTAAAATCTATTGCACTAAATTAGTTGTGTCAGTAGGGACGTTCCATGGAACGTCCCTACAATGTTTTGGTTATTTAAAGATGTGGTTTATCAATCTGAAAAGCGCTGTATTCCATTGCTACCATAACTGACAACTATTCAATATCTAATTCTCGGATCAATATAAGCATTTAAAATATCAATAAAAATACTAGCCATCACCACAATACCAGCAAAAAATACAACTATTCCCTGTACTGTCGGATAATCTCGCGAACTAATTGCTTGATATAATCTATTTGCTAAACCAGGCCAAGAAAAAGTTACTTCTGTTAATATTGCTCCTCCTAATAAAGCAGCAAAAGTTAATCCTAAAACTGTAATAACTGGAATCATAGCATTTTTTAAAGCATGAGAAAATAATATTTTTAATTCCGAAATACCCCTCGCTCTAGCAGCTTCTACATAATCAGCTTTTAATGTTTGTTTGAGATTAATTCTCACTATTCTTTCAAAAATACCACTAAGCAAAATTCCTAATGTTAAACTTGGCAAAGCTAAATGATATATAGATATCAAAAAATCATCGACATTGCTATTTAAAATACTATCAATTGTGTATAAACCTGTAACGTTTGGAGGTGGATTTTTACCAGTAGGAAAACGAGTACCTAAAGGAAACCATTTTAACTGTACAGCAAAAATTAATTGTAAAATCATTCCTGCCCAAAAAGGGGGAACTGCATAAGTAAAAATTCCAAACAAACGCCCACCAACATCTAACTTAGTATTAGGATGAGAAGCAGCAATAGAACCAATAGTAACTCCGACAATTAGAGAAATTGCCATACTAAATACTGCTAATTCTACAGTAGCAGGAAAATAATTTTGAATAATTTGCCAAACTGATTCTCCACGGGTAGTCATTGATGTACCCAAGTCAAAAGTAAATAATTTTCCGAGATAATTAAAATACTGTTGTAATAGTGAGCCATCTAAACCAAGTTGGGAGCGGAGAGCTTCTTTAGTAGCTGTTGAAGCTTTTGGCCCAAGAATAGCATCCACTGGGTCTCCCGGAGTTGCTCGTAATAATAAAAAGACTACAGTGCTTATTGTCCATAGCATTAATGGTGCTAATAATAAACGGATTAATATATAGGAATAGAGGGCTTTAGAGCGAGACATTTCAGTTATTAGCTTTTTCAGTTATTGATTGTAGTAATCCTATTGTGGGTTTGGTCTCCAAACCAAACCCCTACTATAAAATTTGACAACCTATTTTATTTAGGATTGCTATAGTTGTTTTGATAGACGCTATATTTTAGCATCTCTGGTTCAATTTGAATAAAATAATTTATTGATTCTAATTCCCAACTTCTAACTCTTAACTCCTAATGTAGAATCCCGTTAAAAAGTCGTCCCTATCAACGATAGGAAGCAATCTCCTAAACCTCTCAAATTGCTTCCCTCCACGAGTGTAAGTCGCAATGACTGGGGTATAGTAATTATCAAGATTCTATATAACTCTTGACTCCTAACTCCTAAAAATCACATCAGCAACTTGACAAACTTCAGACATTTCTTTGACATCATGAACCCGTAAAATATCTACAGATTGAGCGATCGCTGCTACACAACCGGCAGCAGTTCCCCAAACTCTTTGTTTAGCATCAGGTTGATTTAAAATTTTACCAATAAAACTTTTACGAGATAGCCCTACTAATATCGGACAATTTAAACTTTTAAATCTTGATAAATTGCGAATAATTTCTAAATTTTGTTCGTAATTTTTAGCAAAGCCAATACCAGGGTCAATAATAATTTTTTCTCTAGTAATTCCTGCTTTAATAGCTTCTTCAATTCTACTGTTTAAAAACTGATAAATTTCCCCAATTAAATTTTGATAATCTGTCAATTTTTGCATGGTTTTTGGTGTACCCCGAATGTGCATTAAAATAATCGGCACTTTCAAATCAGCCACCACAGAAAACATCTCATTATCATAAGTTCCCGCAGAAATATCATTAATTAAATTAGCACCAACTTCGACAGCTTTTTCTGCAACTATTGCCCTAGTCGTATCAACAGAAATGGGAATTTCTCTACAAATATTTTCTTGACTTCTTAACAATTTAATTATGGGTAAAACCCGATTAAGTTCCTCCTCTATAGAAATAAATTCAGAACCTGGTCGAGTTGATTGACCGCCAATATCAATCAGATCAGCACCCGCCTCTACCATTTTTTTTGCCTGTATTAAAGCTGTTTCTAGTGTATGAAAATCACCACCATCACTAAAACTATCTGGCGTCACATTTAAAATACCCATTATATAGGTACGTTTTCCCCAATAAAAACTTTTAATTAAACTGTTCATTTGATGATTTTTGATAATTGATGAAGAATAAAATTATGTCCGTAATAGGTTATAAAATTTTATCGTAGGGTTTTGGTCTCCAAACCCTAGCAATGGCATTTGGAAAGCAAACTCCTACTGTTTTTTTCAGAAATGATTGAGGATTACAATGATACTGATTTGAGCAATAATATCCTTGATATTCTAAACAAAAGAGAAGAAAAAAAGTTTTTTGCCGTGAGTTGAGTAAAAACCAAATTCAATACTCCAATAAAATCGCAAAATTTTAGGAAATTCTTGAATTTATCTTTAGTATTTTACTGCAATATACAGCATATTCTATATCAGTTAGGCAGACCTATGACAGCCTGGAAGGCTGTGTTACAAAAGTTTTCTCTTTAATATTTGTACCTAACTATCCTGGAAAGTGCTGTACCTTTTCCCACAGTAAAAATTCAATCTTTTTTTCTCCCCTTTTTTTGCTTCCCAATTTGTGTTGCAAAGTCTAATTAAAAATCGACAATATAGCATTTCCCAGGTTAGTAAGTTACCTTGATAATCCCCCTAAATCCTCCTTTGAAAGGGGGACTTTTTGTTCACTTCCCCACTTTCACGCGCTATGCTTTATAAACATCTTTCTCTTTTCATAAAACTTGGGCATTATTGACAAGTTATGAATTTACTATTCAATCGCTATTTTGGGAGAGTGAAGTATTTAACTAGAGGCTTTTTCCCCCCATCTCCCCATCTCCCCATCTCCCCATCTCCCCATCCCCCCCATCATTAGTGTTTTAGGAGTTCCTTATAAGGGATAGCGCATCATTGGGGGGCAAGGGGGGATAGAAAACTGTACCTCACAAGTATGGGAATTGCTATACTAAAATTATTGATAATTAATTAAACGAGCAAAACTCTCAGGTTGTAAACTTGCTCCGCCAACCAAAGCACCATCAATTTCAGGTTGTGCCATAATTTCATCAACATTAGTAGGTTTAACAGAACCACCATATTGAATAGTCACATTAGGATTAGTCAACTTACCACGAATTAAACCAATAACTCGATTAGCTTCTTTAGCCTCACAAGTATCACCAGTACCAATGGCCCATATTGGCTCATAAGCAATAACTAGATTTTTTTGATCCACATCAACTAAATCCTTGTCCAACTGAGAAAATATATGTGATTCTGTCTCACCAGAATCTCTTTGTTGCTTAGTTTCTCCCACACAGAGAATAGGAGTTAAACCATGTTTCTGAGCAGCTTTTAAGCGCAAATTAACTGTTTCATCAGTTTCGCCAAAATATTGACGGCGCTCACTATGACCTACAATTACATAACTAGCTCCAACTTCCTTCAGCATTAGGCCAGAAATTTCTCCCGTGTATGCTCCTTCGTCTTCCCAGTGAACATTTTGCGCACCCAACTTGATGCGACTCCCATGCAAAACTTTTGACAGAAAATCTAGTGCGGTGAAGGGAGCACAAAGAACTACTTCTCGTTCTTCGGGGGTTGTTGTGATTTGAGACATCAAACCCTGAAGAAACTCTTTGGCTTCTCCTTGGGTTTTGTACATTTTCCAGTTCCCAGCAATTATTATTTTTCTCACTGTTGATTTTATACACCTTAAACTTAAGTATCTGCAAAACACCAGTTTAAAGCTTTATGAGACGTTTTTCTAGTTTTAGGCAACAGGGAACAGGTATGGAGGGAACAGGTATGGAGGGAACAGGTAAGGGTTACGGTTCCCGATAAATCAGTTTTTTTATCTACTTTTTGATTTGTCACAACATCAGCACGGATTGCTATAAAAATGAAATAATGTTGGCTTTACTGGCCAAATTCTAATCTGGCTTGCTCAACTATTTCGACAGTTACTATTTGGGCTTCTGTTTCTCTGGCCAATTCTTCTATTCGTTTTCGTGCCTGAGTCCTAACAAAATAGGGAATATTTTGCAATTTAGTCTTAGCTTCTGGTGTCCATTGTAGTTCGTCTATGAAATTAGAATCGTTCATAATAATTCTGTAATTTGAAAAGGTACTCTAATTATTTCATTTGACCAAAAAGGAAAGTCTTAAACTTCTCCTTTTTAGTGAAATAAAAATAATAAGCTTTAGTATTTTTAGTATAAGGTTTAGGGGTAGATACTGATAACTGATAACTGAAATTATATCAACCTAATTTTGCCAATAATTGTTTCTCTTTCGCCAGTGTCGTCGAGCTGAATCTATTGTAATTAATATATAGATTAAAGCAACAGTTGGTAAACCCATAGCATATATTGGTGAAAGTCGATAAAATTTAATAATAGGTAAGTAAGCTAAAAACATTAATAATCTTGCTAATCAAGCGATCGCTACTATTTCCCACCAGTTAAAAATTGCTCCTCAAACTATTCCTAATGAAAGAATTAAATAAATTAATTTCATTTCTATGACTTTGACTAATAGCAAGAATGGAGAATAATTTAACTGAGCAAAAGCAGTCCGAGCTATCATATTCCCAATACTCATCAAATCAGGATAAGAACGCCGACTTTTAGTCTCTGAAGTTAGACCTAACCAAATCTTTTTATTAGTTGATTTTTCTTTAACTATTTTAGCCAAAGCACAGTCATATATTAAAGTATTTTTAATAACTTCTATTCCGCCAATTTCATCTAAAATTTGATGACGAATTAACATACAAGCACCAGCAGCAGCCGTAGAATTTTGAGGATTATTTACCCATTTAAACGGATATAATTTTTGCCAGAAAAATACAACTGCTGGAATCATTAATTCCTCTGCTAAAGTTTCACATTGTAATTTCGGCATTAGAGAAAATAAAGCTAAATTTTCCTGTTCAGCTTTAACAATAAGTTGACGAATATTTGTGGAACTATGTTCAATATCTGCATCAGTTAATAAAAAATAACCTGGGGTTGAAATTTGTTGTTTTGCATAATTAATTCCTTGATTAATTCCCCAGAATTTTCCTATCCAACCATTAGGTAAATCTGTTGCTGAAATAACTTATAGTTTTGTATAATTATAATTTTGTTGAGCTAAATTTTTGGCGAAATTGACTGTATTATCTTGGCTATTATCGTCTACTAATATTATTTTAAAATACCCTGGATAATCTTGGTTTAACAGAGAATTTAAAGTTTTTCGTAGTAATTTTTGTTTATTTCTAGCAGGAATTATTACATAAACTAACGGCCAAAATTCGAGATTCTTAATTTCTGTTGGTGATGTTGGTAATAGTCGTTTTTCTACTAGCCAAAACTTACCGCGAAATAATAATAAATATATCTATATTATTAAATTGAAAATTACTGTTATTAATATAGCAATCATATTTCATTTTTGAGATTTTATGTAGTAACTAAACTAAGAGTAATACTAAATCTGGCTTACATAGTCAGGACTTACACGGGAGGCACTATATATAGAGTCTTGGTGGGTTGTGCGTTGTGCGCTTTTCATGTCGCGTAGCGAAACGCAACCTACCAATAGCGTTCATGGCTTTAGTCCTAATACTAATAGGTAATAATTCTAATATTTCACCTTGACGGCAATTCAGATCCCACACTTCCCACACTCCCTACCTTATGGCACAATAATATAGGAAAATTATTGCCAAAAGGACTAAGTTCCATGATAACTCAATCTAGATTACAGACTGCCTTAAAAAATGGCCAAGCTTTAAAAGTAATTAGTGGCTTAACTAATTTGGATAAAGAGAAAGTCGCTGCCACAGTTAAAGCTGCTACTGTGGGTGGAGCAACCTTCCTGGATATTGCTGCCGATCCTAGTTTAGTAGAAATGGCACGCAACTTAACCAACTTACCTATTTGTGTATCTGCCATTAAACCTGCTAAATTTGTACCAGCAGTAGTAGCAGGAGCTGACTTAATTGAAATTGGTAACTATGAAGCATTCTACGCTCAAGGAATGCGTTTTGAAGCAGAAGAAGTTTTGCGGTTAACTCAAGAAACTCGCGAGCTATTACCTAATATTACTCTTTCTGTAACTGTTCCCCATCTTTTAGAACTTGATCGCCAAGTACAACTAGCGACTGACTTAGTAAAAGTTGGTGCTGATATTATTCAAACTGAAGGTGCTGTTAGTGCTAACCCAACTCATCCTGGAACTTTAGGTTTAATTGAAAAAGCTGCTCCTACTATAGCAGCAGCTTATGAAATTTCTCGTGCTGTTAGTATACCTGTCTTGTGTGCTTCCGGTATTTCTAATGTTACAGCTCCATTAGCGATCGCTGCTGGTGCTGCTGGCGTTGGTGTAGGTTCCGCTATTAACAAACTGAATGATGAAGTAGCAATGATAGCAGCAGTTCGTAGTTTGGTGGAAGCTTTGGCGAAGGTTCGTTCTGTAAAAGCAGATGCAATGTCTGTTTAATTAGTTTCACCTGGAATGTTATCGTTAATGAAAGTGATTCATAAACGATAACTTTTTGAATGTAGGTTGGGTTGAGGAAAGAAACCCAACACAAGCTTATGATGTTTGGTTTCGCTCCATGCTTTGCAACAAAGTTATATCATGTCCGGTTGAATAGTGTCGCTCCAGTAGGGTGCGTTTGCTACGGGACATGAAAAGGGCACAACGCACAACGCACCAAGACTCTCTTTGTGTAAGTGTATATCATGTCCGGTTGAATAGTGTCGCTCCAGTAGGGTGCGTTTCGCTACCATTAGCGTCCATGGGTAAGTTCTATATAACTTCACCAGTTAAACTAAACGGACGTACTTCCGTAATTTTCACTTTAACTAATTTACCCTTCAACTCATTAATATCCCCTGCAAAAAATGTCAGACGGTTGCCACGGGTACGCCCCATAACTTGAGCCGAATTTTTAGGATTAGTATCTTCCACTAAAATTTCTTCCATACGACCCATATAACGTTGGGATCTTTCCGCAGCTTTCACCCCCACTAAATGATTCAACCGTTGCAGTCTATCTGCTTTCACTTCCTCACTCAATTGATTTTCCCATAAAGCTGCTGGAGTTCCTGGTCTCGGAGAATAAGCAGCAGTATTCAATTGGTCGAACCCAATATCCTCTACCAACTTCAGGGTATTCTCAAATTGTGCGTCAGTTTCCCCAGGAAAACCTACTATAGCATCAGCACTAATAGAAGCATCTGGCATCAGTTCCCGAATTTTATTAATAATTCGGCGATATTTTTCATGGGTGTAACCTCTTGCCATTGCTTTCAATAATTTATTATCTCCAGACTGAAAAGGAATATGAAAATGTTCGCAAACCTTGGGCAACTCAGCACAAGCTCTAATTAGACGTTCTGTGAAATAGCGGGGGTGACTCGTAGCAAAGCGAATACGTTCCACACCAGGAACATCATGCACATAGTAAAGTAAATCTGTGAATGTGTGTTTTTTGCGTCCTTCTGGTGTTACTCCCGGTAAGTCCCGTCCATAAGCATCAATATTTTGTCCCAACAATGTAATTTCTGGATAACCTTGTCGCCCTAAATCTTCCATTTCCGCGCGGATAGCTTCAGGATAGCGAGACTGTTCGACACCCCGCACACTGGGAACAATACAATAAGTACAATGTTCGTTGCAACCATAAATTATATTTACCCAAGCTGTGATTTTACTATCCCGTCTGGGTTTGGTGATATCTTCGATAATATGAATAGGTTCAGTGGCGACTACTTGGTTGCCATTGAAAACTTGTTCTAATAAATCTTGCAACCGGTTAGCGTGTTGAGGCCCCATAACTAAATCTAATTCCGGGACTCTTCGCAGTAGTGCTTCCCCTTCTTGTTGAGCAACACATCCAGCCACAATAAGAGTAAGGTCTGGTTGTTTATGTTTGCGTTTAGCTTGTCTACCCAGGTAAGAGTAGACTTTTTGTTCAGCATTATCGCGAATAGAACAGGTATTGTAGAGAATAATGTTAGCATCGTTGGGGTCATCCGAACAGATAAAACCCATATTATCTAGAACACCTGCCATACGTTCCGAGTCGGCCTTGTTCATTTGACAGCCGAATGTGGTAATGTGATAGCGATGGGAATTTGTATTCATAAATGGACTTTGGGAATAAAATGATAGTATACAAGAGTTTAATATTATATCACAATCGGACACAGATGTTATTGCCCCATTAATATCTATCACTTTTATAAATCAATAGACATCTACAGTTATAATCTAGGTAAATTAAATTCATAATCTCCCCCTACTTCTATTTTAAAACAAACGTGCCACTGGACAGCTAAAACCAGGCAAGATCGGAGAAGCAAGAGTATCATTAGGAAGCAAAGTAGCAATTAATTCTAACATCGCCCGATCGCCTCGTCTATACACTTCAATTTGTTGATTTCGCCAATCCACAATCCAATATTCCCGAACTCCTCGTTCTAAATATAGCTTTAATTTCAGTTCCCGGTCTCGTCTTTCATTAGTTTGACCTGCTGACAATACTTCTACTACTAACTCCGGTGCCGCCGTCAGATGTCCGCTATCGTCAATAATTTTTGAGAGGCGATCGCTACTAACCCAAACCAAATCTGGCTCTACATTATTGCCATCGCTAAAAACGATACCCGGAGCAAAAAAAGGCTCGCCCAGATTAGTAGAATCAGACCATTTCTCCAAATATCCATAAATTTTACCACAGGTGCGTTGATGGTATATATGGGGCGATCTAGTTATCAATAATTCTCCGTCAATAATTTCATAGCGGTTGCCGTTATTTGGCAAGAGTTCTAAATCTGCTGTTGTCCAGTAAATGCTGTCTTGGTAGTTTTGCGTAAGTTTTGTCTTCATTAGTTTTCAGCTTAGACATCATAATCAATACAGGTAATTAACACTGCTAACAGTTCCTGAAGAACAGTCTCAGAAACCTGCCCCAAACACCTAACAAATCTTTCACTAGAAATACTCCGAACTTGGAGAACATTACCAGCAGAGTCGCTATCCAAACCATTATTCTGAGAACGGGGAATAGAAACCATAAAAGGGCGGTTTTGAAATTTAGGTTGCCATTTAGCTATAGGAATAACAATTCTGATAGGAATGGAACTAAAAAGGTCAGAACTAATGACAACAGTCGGGCGAGTTTTTTTGATTTCTTGTCCTCTAGTTGGATCGAGTTCCACCAGCCATATTTCTCCTCGTTTAGGATTCTTCATCTTCTAAATCCCAATCTTCCCCATCAAGAACCGAAAACTCTGTTAACTCTGGATCGTTTAAAAAATCTTCAGCAGTTCCAGCTATATAAGGAGCCAAAATCTTGTGGCGTTCTGCAACTGGAAGCCGAGAAATTTCCGTCATAGATAGACGACTTGGCGACTCCATAGCTACAGCTTGACTATCAATAGCACCAATTAAATCTCCTGTCAACTCGGACAAAAGTGGTTCTGGCGTTGGTGTAGTATTTGGCAGAACTCTCTCTTTAGACAATTGAGCAGCAATCCAATTTTCAGGAGTTATACCTTGTTGTCTGGCAACCTCTAAGAGAACTTTGTAAGTTTGTTCAGGCAGAATAATAGTATGATTTGACATAAGTTTATAAGTAATTTCTTAGCATTTTAACGCAAAACTCAATATTAATTTTCCTTTGGTGGGAAGAAGTGCTGATGGAGCCTAGAGACAGCTATATCGGCTTTCCAACAACAACCTTCTCCACTATAAACTCAATCAAGTCCGAGTTGTCGTTGCACCTCCTGAAATTTTTTGCTCAAGGGAACAAACAAAGAAAATTGGCATTGGTGATTTTGGCTATGGTTTTTCCAAGCAGAGAAACCGGGTTTGTCTTAGATCGCTTATCATACTAACATCTATCTCCAATAAACTAGGTTTCTTATAAGATTTCATAGTTCTATTCACCAACGCCAGAAAATTCAGTAGCAGATACTGTTAACTACGATCAATTTCTGCCAAAATTTCATCTAAAATTTCTTGGGCACCTTGCTCTCTCAATTTTTTCGCTAGTTCAATACCTATGTTTTCTGCATCAACAGCAGCACCAATAACAACATCTTTAACTAATTTTTTACCATCCAAACTGGCAACTAAACCAGTCAAAGTTAGTTGTTCTCCTTCTAGTTGGGTATCAACACCAATGGGAACTTGACAACCTCCTTCTAGCTCTCTCAAAAAAGCACGTTCTGCATAACATCTCTGAGCAGTGGGAGTATGTTCCAAACTTTTCAATAAGTCGAAAATCTCACTATCTCCCTGACGACATTCTATTCCTAAAGCACCTTGTCCGACTGCATGGAGAGATACTTCCGGAGGTATAACTTGATGAATGCGATCGCTCATTTCTAATCTATACAAACCAGCATAAGCTAAAATTAGGGCATCATATTCACCAGCATCCAATTTTGCTAGTCTGGTATTGAGATTACCACGAACATCTTTAAATTCCAAGTGGGGATAATGGTAGCGGAGTTGTGCTAAACGTCGCAGAGAGGAAGTACCGATAACAGCACCTTCTGGCAAAGTCTCCAGTTGTTTATCTTTGAATTTTTCATGGACAACTAGAGCATCTGCTGGGTTTTCCCGTTCGGTAACGCAACCTAACATTAGACCTTCTGGCAAATTTGTTGGTAAGTCTTTGAGGGAATGAACTGCTAAGTCGGTTTTATTTTGCAGCATTCCTAATTCTAGTTCTTTGGTGAAGAGTCCTTTATCTCCAATTTTAGATAAGGCTACATCTAGAATTTTATCTCCTTGAGTAGACATGGTCTCGACTTCAAAGGTAATGTCTGGGAAATTTTTCTGGAGTTCTCCTTGCACCCAATGGGTTTGAACTAGGGCGAGTTGACTTTTGCGGGAACCGATCCGAACGGTGCGGGTAGAAGCAGATACTGTCATATCTTAATGTTAAAATAACTAAATTTGGTCATTCTTTCTAGAATACCTTAAATTGGCACATAAATTTTTGAATTGAAAAGTTAAGATATTTTTAACTAAAATTTTCGGTAATTATTTCATATAATTAAGTATGAAATTATTTGTGGTTTATCTACAGTGAATAGGTATCATAAAATGAATCAAGAAAAAATAGAAGTATTAGAAAAAATTGCTCAGGTTATGGAAAATTTGCCTAGTGAAAGTTTGTTGGCAAAATGTTAGACTGAAGACCAAAAAGAGAAATGGTATCAACAGAGAAAGCGGAATCTTTTGATTGCTAAAGCTTGGCGAGAACAATTGAAATTAACTCCAGGCTATACTTTGGATACTGCTGTCGATAATCAAGAAATTGACGCTATTGAAAAAGAAGGAATATTACTACTTATCAAATGTTACTATACCTTATGGCAGATAGTTAAAATTGTTGAAACTGATGTACATTCTTTTCATTCATTTCTTCAGTCTATAGTTTCTATTGCCGATTATTTTTCTTGGTCTCTACCTCAAATTTTTCTTAACTTTTTTAGCAATATATTAAGTCAAAAGTATTCTTTTGATTCTCCCTATGAACTATTTATCGAAATTCTCAGGGAAAATGAGGATGATATTTTTTCTGTATGTCTGAGGTACGAAGAAATATCTTTAAAAAAAGCAGAAAGAGGCAGCGAATTAATTAGTAATTTATTATTTGAGGGAATAAAAGAAGGTTTTTATTATCAACCAAATGATGATGAAATTAAACAAATAAAAAAATATTTCTCTTGGGTAGGTTTTTCTGCTTCATGGCAAGTTATGGTACTTACTGTTAGTCAATTTTCTGTTCTGAGAAATCCTCAACTTGCCTTGAAATTAAAAGAATTTAATAAATTGACAATAGAATGCAACGATTTAACTAAAACTGCCTGTCGAAAACGGAAATCAAAAACATGGGATAAGCGTCGCTCCGTTGCCTGGAAAAATGGGAAAAAAGCTTATGCTGAAAATGGTGTATATAAATTCCCTTAACAAAACTTAATACCCAAAACACATTTCCTCTACCCCACAGATAAAGGGATTAAGTTGGAATAGTCAAACTTCAGCTAACAAAACAGGAGAGAAAAAATGTTGACTTCTAATACTCCAAAAACTGAACGATTCCAACTCGATAATATCTCTGAAATAACAATAGACAAAACGTTAGACAAAATGGAAGAAAATGGAATTAAAATGGTGAGACAGTTATTTCAAAATTATCAAAATGAAATTCATCAACTTCAGCAAGAAGTTAGTAATCTAAAGATGGTTATCCGCGATAAAGATGAAAAAATCCAAGAACTAGAATCTTTACCACATCCTGAATCTCCAAATGGAGACGGTATTTGTAACTGGTTAGATTAATCTTAATCAGGACTTAGACATAAACGCTATAAGTAGGGTGTGTTAGCGCTAGCGTAACGCACCAAGACGCTGTATATAGTTTCTCCCGTGTAAGTCCTGTTAATAATCGGAGACTTGCCTAAAAATGATGAAATAATCCACTACTTTTTTAGGCATTTTAGTCCAGTAGGTTAGCTTAAGCGATCGCTCACCCCAACCTACATATCTCCTTGAGTTGAGGGAGTAATATTTCAAAAGCTCGACCACGATGAGAGAGCGATCGCTTCATTTCTCCAGACATTTCGGCAAAAGTCTTTTCTTCAGAAGGAACATAAAAAATAGGATCGTAACCAAATCCACCATCACCACGGAGACTATACAAAATTTCTCCACGGGAGATTCCTTCTGCTTCTAAAGCAACCGTACCATCAGGTTTAGCAATAACTAGAGCGCAGACAAACTGTGCCTGACGATTAGGGTTATTTCCTAATTCTTGCAAGACTCGCTCTATTTGTTCGGGAACAGTAGGAGCGTAACGAGCAGAATAGATTCCTGGTTTACCATCCAAAGCATCTACAGCTAATCCGGAATCATCAGCGATCGCCCATTCTCCAGTTGCTTTTGCCACTTCAGTTGCTTTGAGGCGAGCATTATCTAGAAAAGTTTCCCCAGTTTCTTCTACTTCTAAATCTTTAGGTTTTAACTGTAATTCTAAATTCAAATCTGCCAGATATTCTTGCATTTCTATAACTTTTCCCGGATTACCAGTAGCGACAACTAGCAATTTTGGGCTTGTTTTTGTGGGAGTAATATTTGTCATTTTAGTTATTAGGTTTTAGGGTTATCAGTGTCTTATTAGGTGGAATCTAGAAACCCGGTTTCTTCAAGAAACCGGGTTTCTTTGCATAAATCCTAATTAAATCTTACTACAAAAACTGTTTCTGTATTAGTTAATCTTCTCTCTTTTAGAGACAGGTAATTATTAATTATCCATTATCGATGTAATACAGCTTTCTAGGCTGTAAAAACCTGGAAGGTTGTGTGACAATAAATAGTAAATTTTCTCTCTTTTAGGTAATTATTAATTATAATTATCCATGTAACACAGCCTTCTAGGCTGTAACAACCTGAAATGTTGTGTGACAATAAATAGTCAATTTTCTCCCTTTTAGAGACAGGTAATTATTAATTATCAATTATCCATGTAACAAAGCCTTCTAGGCTGTAACAACCTGGAATTTTGTGTGACAATAAATAGTCAATCTTCTCTCTTTTAGAAAAAGGTAATTATCAATTATCCATTATCCATTATCCATTATCTTATTCCTTCTTGTCGCAACCAAGTATCTGCCCAAACTGCATCCTTTTCTGATAATCCTGGTACTGGTTGTTGAGTATAATCTATTTTTAAATCATAACGGCCAACATCATAAATAGTAGTTAGTAAACTTTGTAAATCTATAATTGGTTCTGTATCTTCTGGGCGTAATGGCAAAGGAAATTTAGGAATTTTATTTTGGATATTAAAGGCATATAAATCAGCTCTTGGTCGTTGCTTTTTCCGACTAACTAATATCCGATAATTACTTTCATTTTTATGATTTGAAATAGGCATCATTTCACCACGACGTAGTAAATCTATTTCGACAAAATTAGTCAAACTATATAATATTTTTTCTCTTTTTTCTAAATACATTTCTCTACCTTTTCCACCTCTTTTATTAGCAGGAGATAATATTTCTATAGCAGTGATAACTTCTTTAGTTGCTACTTCCTGAATTTCTAAATATCCTTCACGAATAGTAATTGGTATTGGCAGAGTTACTGTTGTAGGTTTTGTAGAAGGTTCTATTACTGCAACTTGAGATTCTGTAGAATTTGATGTGTTAATTTGACCTTTTTTTGATAACACTGAAACATCAGGAATACCTACAAGTAAAGATTCTATATTGTTAGTTTCATACATTCTGACATCTAGAGAAACTGAATATTTATCGCCGAGTTCACCAGATAATAAGTCAGCCATTCTGACAATGAGTCGATTATGTAATCCTGGCCATAAATCGGGATGTTCTAAATATGGGTCCATACCTGGAAATGGGGAGGGCATAATTTTTTATCCTTTGGTTTTAATTAATTATAGTAAATATGATAATTATTTTGGTTTTGATTGTATTTTAACAAAATTTTATGGGTAGAGATAATACCTATAGCAATTTTTTAATTTGTGAGGTCTTGATATTCGATCCCCCCTAACCCCCCTTAACAAGGGGGGAACTTCAAAGTCCCCCTTTTAAAGGGGGATTTAGGGGGATCGTATTTGTGTACCTAATCAATTTGATAATTGCTATACCCTCAAATTTTTCCATTAATTTAGACTGACTGAATTTCTTGCCAAAAATGCCATCCCCATACTGGTTTATATCCGAGTTTAAATGCAATTGTTAAACAGTCTCCTAATGTGAAATATTTAGAGCGTTTATCTTGTAAAAGATTGTAATAAATCCACCCTTGACGGTAGCCATTATATTTTTGAGTTTTTATTAGTTCGTCAACTATAATTTGATGTTCTTCATTAACATAAAAGTTGACAGAAAAATTGTTCATTTTTTCATTTGTTTTGATTGTCTACAATTTATATCTTAAGTTAAATAAATAGGTTTTTTGGGTCAAATAAAGCTGCATTTTTCCACTGCATCAAAAAGTGAGCAAAAACTGAGCCAAGTGAACTTTGGAGAAATGTTATAAAATAAAAGGTGTGTAAATTAAGTAGAAAAAATAACTATGGCAGCTACTATTGCAGCATCAGAACAAGGTCTGAAAATTATTGATATGGCTAGAAAAAAGAAAGGATGGAATAAGTACGAAAGTGCTTGGCATGACTTAGCATTCACTTCTAAAGCAACACTAAAACGATTTTGGCAAGGAAAAGCAATTGCACAAGATACCTTTATAAATATTTGTAAAACTGTTGGAGAAAACTGGGAAAAAATAGTTGATAATAACCCACTATCTCGAAGTAAGAAAAAAGATTTTTTTGCTTATGATTATGCTTGGGTGGGACGAGAAAATTTAGTTACTGAATTAACTAATAAAATTAAAGATACTTGTCGAGTTGCTATTATTGTTGGCATTTCTGGTATTGGTAAAACGGCATTAGCTGAAAAGGTAGTATCAGAGTTAGATTGGAATAAGTTTCACCAGGAAAATTTTGAGTTAGATAACCAAGCTTCAGATTTTGCTAGTGTGGCAAGTCGATGGTTGGAAAAGTGGGGCGATCGCCTCCAGGAAGAAGACCGCAAAGATACCGGCAGATTATTAAATCGGTTGGTGAAGCGGTTACAGGATAATGAATATTTGATATTGATGGATTCTGTGGAAAATATTATGGAGGGAAATGAGCTGGAAGGTGGGAATAATTTCCGGGATGAATGGTGGGGGAAATTTTTTGAGAGTTTCTTAGGAACAGAATCTTGTAAAAGTCGAATCATTTTAACTTCCCAAGATTTTCCCCATCAAATACCAGAGCGTTATAAAAATTTCTGGCACTGCATACTGTTGACTGGGTTATCTGAGTCGGAGCGTTTGGAGTTATTCGAGAAAACTGGGTTAGAGGTAGATGCAGATTCACCAAGTTACGAATATTTAAAACGTATTGGTGCTGCTTATGAAGGTCATCCTCTGGCATTGCGTGTAATTTCTGGGGAAATAGGTGCTAAACCTTTTGATGGTAATGTTGTAGCTTACTGGAAAAAGTACGGCCATGAAATAGAGGAGGTAGAAAAGGCGATCGCTGAAGTAGATCGGGGAATAATAGAGGGTGCTGATGATGAGTGGAAGTTGGATCGATATACTCGCAAGCTCCGAAAAAATGTGCAAGAGCGTTTGGAAAAGACTTTTGGCAGACTGAAACAGGATACGATTGATAGTTATCGGTTATTATGCGAGGGTTCGATTTATCGTTGTGCAGTACCGGAAAAGTTTTGGTTGAATCATTTAGCTGATTGGGATTGTGATGAGGATGAAGCAGATTTAGCTTTGGAGGTTTTGCGCGATCGCTTTTTGCTTGAGGAAGTTGTGGAAAATGATGATGTGTTCGTGAGGCAACATAATTTAATTCGTAGTGTAGCATTGGAACATCATAAAAAATTGGACGAGGATGGGCAAGACAGGGATTTGGCCACGGATGCACGGATGGTGAATTAGAGTATATTGAGATTAGCGATCGCTATTTACAGCAGTTTTTATTTGTAGGGGCGAATGGCATTTCCGTGCCGGAATGCTCCGCAAACGCCCTAAAGAGTTTTGGCTATTTTCACAGAATTAGGAGTACCAAGAAATTAAAAGAGCGCCAAAAATTGAAAAAACAATTAATGAATCAATAAAATAATGACAAATATTACACCAAATGGCGAATTAGTATTAAGAGAAATTAGTCTCGAATCAGCAATTATTAAATCAATTAAACCACATTCAAAAAGGTCTCAATATCGGGGAGTTGTTAACTGGTTAGTATTCTATAAAGCACATAAAAATGCTTCTAACTTGGAGAAGGTTAAAGGTTATTTAGAAGCTTTTTATCATTTGTGTCAAGTGGAAGATTGGGATAGGGCAACTAAATTAATTTTTGTTAGACTTAATACTCCGACAAAAGAAGAATTTCACAAGCAACTTTATACTTGGGGATATTATCAAATACAAATTGAAATTTACACTCAAGTTTTGAGTTTTAGCGAACTAAGTCTGTCAATAAAGGCGACTATATTAACAAATTTAGGAAAAGCAAATATGGCTTTATTAAAGTTTGACAAAGCCATAGAATATCTAAAACAAAGTTTGAGTATTGCTCAAGAAATTCAATCTCCTGAAGAAGAGGAAAAAGCAATACAAAATCTCGGTCATGCTTATCTATCTAAAGGAAACTTTGTTGCAGGAAAAGACTTGGTGGGAAATTTTAATGCTAAATTGCAATTTCGTCGAGCATGGAGATACTTTCAGCAAAGTTTAAAAATTAGTCGAGAAATTAACGACGTTTACAAAGAAGGAAGAGCTTTAGGAGGAATAGCAAATTTCTATACAGTTATTAGAAAGTATGACCAAGCTATTGATTATTATCAAAAGCAAATAGCTATAGGTAAACAAATTCAAAATTTAAGTCTTGAAGCAACGGCTAAGTGTAATTTAGGAATTGTTTATTGTGAATTGAGAGATTACGACAAAGCAATTGAATTTTCTCAGTCAAGTTTAGCTATAGCTAGAGAACTTCAAGATAGTCAGTTAGAAACTGGAAATATAGAAAATTTAGGATTTATTGAGCGTCGTTTAGGAAATCATGATCAAGCAATTGAATTATCTCAAAAGCTTTTAGTAACGGCAAAAGAAACAAATAATATTTCAAGAAAAAATCTAGCATTAGAAAACTTAGCAAATATACATTATTCACAGGCATATGATGAGAAAACAACAGGGAATTATGACAAAGCTATAGAACATTATCAACAAAGTTTATCTCTTGTAAATAAAATTCAATCTTCCCAGGAAGAAAGAGTATTATTTTTGAAATATTCGATACTTTTTAATTTAGGGGAAATCTATATAGCCAAAAAAGATTATGATAAAGCCATAGATTATTTTAAAAATACTTTCTTTGCTGCTGAAAAAAACAAAAGCATTGAAGGTCTCATTTTATCAGTAATGAGTTTAGCTAAAGTATATGCAGAACAAAACAATGGCAGACTATCAAACAGTTCTTATCTAGGGTTAGCTCAGATTATAATTTTCGTTGTTTTTGTGCAATTAATAGATTTAATATTAGCAAGATTTTTATATTTAGCAGCTTTGATTTTAGATATTTTCAGTCCAGCTATATCCATAGTTCTTATAGTTTTCAAGTCCTTGAGAAATATTATTGGAATCAAACAACATACAAAAGTCAATGAAAATTAGGAATCTAGAAATGAATAATATTACACCAAGGGTTGAATTAGTTTTAGAAAAAATAGGTCTAGAATCAACAACTATTAAATCAATCAAACCACGTCGAAAAAAGTCTCACTATCGGGCAGTTATTAACTGGTTAACAGAGTATAAACCCCATGCAAATGCTTCTAATTTACAAATAGTTAAAGGTTATTTAGAAGCTTTTCATCATCTTTGTGAAGTAGAAGATTGGGAAAGAGCTACAACAATTATTGATATTACTCTCAATACCCCCACTAATGAAAAATTACGAGACCTATTAGGAACTTGGGGTTACTATCAACAACAAAAAGAAATTTATGACCGACTTTTAGGCAAATTAAATGATGAGTGGCAGCTCATTTGTTTAAATGGTCTTGGTAATTGTCACTTTTATACAGGTAGTTATCAACTAGCTATTAATTACTTTAATCAAAGTTTAGTAATTGCTCAAAAAAATCTCCTGACTGAAAAAGAAGTAGGCATACTAATAAATCTAAGTGTTCCTTATCAAGAAATAGGAAATTATGAAAAAGCTATAGATATTTTATCTCAAGCTTTGAAAATTAATAAAGCAATAAATAACCCTCTTGGAGAAGGTTCAATATTCACAAATTTGGGTTCTATTTATGATGCTATTGGCGATTATGAAAAAGCAATTCAGTTTCATACAAAAGGTTTAGATATTGCTAGAGAAAATGTTAACCTCTATCAAGAATGTGTAGCACTTGGAGGTATGGGAAATGTTTATTTTGCTCTGCAAAACTATCATGTGGCAATGACTTATTACCAACAACAATTAAAAATAGCAAAAGAAATAGGCGATCGCCAAAGTATTAAAACTGCTTTAGGCAATATTGGTATTATTTACCGCTTTCTCAACACATATCCTGAAGCTATTACTAATCTTCAAAAAAGTTTAGAATTAGCAATAGAAGTTGGCGATTTGAATGGAAAAGAAACTGCACTAATAAATCTAGGTTTAATTGAAGTTGAATTAGGAAATTTTACTCAAGGAAAAGAGTCTTTAGAAAAAGCTTTAAATATTGCCAAAATGATAGGCGATCGCCGAGGTGAAAGTTTTATATTATTCGGTTTAGCTCAGTATTATTATAGGTGTGGTAAATTTCAACAAGGTTTTACTGTCTCTCAAAAATCTCTGAAGATAATGATAGAATGTGGAGTAACAGTAAATGCTTTATTATTGCCAAAATGGTATAAATCATTCTTAAAATTTAGTCAAAGAGGTAAATTTCAGCTAACTTTATTCCTCTTATTTGTATTAATAGGATTTCCCTTTGCCATCATTGTATCTTTCATAACTACATTATTTTGGGGTTTATATAATAAGCAGAAACTCATCAACACTTAGGAAATTTAGATAAAGAGTTAGGGTTTGGAGAGCAAACCCCTACAGTAAACTTTTCCCAATATTGATGGTAAAATCTTATTCTCCAAAAAAGATTCCTCTCCACAGAAAAGCGATCGCTGCTTATTTATGTACTTTTAGCTTCTATTTGACTTTGATTATCGACAAAATTTACTAGCAATTGAAAAAGTATTTTTTTGATATTATTTCGACCATAAATTCATAATTGTAGTTTAAATTATAATAACCTAATAAGAGTAAAAATAGCAATCCTAAATAGATTGTAATATTGAACCGTAGGGGTTTGGTTTCCAAACCCAAGCGCCAAGAAAATTGTCTAATTCTTTCTATGTTTAATCCTCCTCCAGAAATATTTGAAAATCCCAGAGATTCTTATCATAATCCCTGGATTTTTGGTATCTTAATTATTGTTGTTATTTTCATATTTATAATTATGTATTCTGTAGAGTCTCAATCTAAGTTTTTAACCGATCCATTTCTCCAAGCTCCGACAAAAAATTCTGTGCAAGTTGTTTGGTTTACTGAATTTCCTGGCCAACGAAATTTGGTGTTTTATGGTGAAAATTTGACTCAAGTTGTTGAGGCAAATACTACTAAACTTAGTCGCACTCGTGAAGACCAAGATTCTTTTGTGGGAAAACAAATAGAAAAGGGTTTAATTTATCAACAACCTATGATGCGAGATATCTGGCGACATGAAGCTAAAGTTATTGATTTAATTCCTAATAATTCTGTGCCATATCAAGTTATTAGCGAACAGGAAAATGGGGAAAACATTAGCAGTAAAATTTTTAGTTTAGCTCCTAAACCAACTGCTGATCAACCTTTAAAAATTCTCCTAACTTCTGACCATCAATTAAAACCAATGACTTCTGCAAATCTGCAAAAGGTAACAGAAACTTTTGATAAATTAGATGCTGTTTTTTTTGCTGGAGATTTAGTTAATATTCCGGATCGCTCTTCAGAATGGTTTGATGATAATCGAGGAAATGCTTTTTTTCCAAATCTCCAAGGTAGGGCTAATTATGAATTAGAAAAAAATGGGGAAAAAACTATTTATCAAGGTGGGGAATTAATTCAAAATATGCCTTTATTTCCAGCGATTGGCAACCATGAAGTTATGGGTATATTCTCGATGGAAAGTTCTTTAAATGATCAATTTAGTCAGCCATATCCTCTGGAAGTTGTGAAAAATTTATCTTCACAAAATACTGAAAATATTAATTCTGAGACTTGGTTAAAAAATAATTCTTTTAACACAGATACTTATCAAGAGATTTTTACTTTCCCTGAAAATAATTCAGAGAAAAAAAATTATTATGCTGTGACATTTGGTGATGTTCGTTTAGTGGTTTTATACATTACAAATATCTGGCGATCGCCCAGTTTAGAGGATGATGCTAGAGGCAAATATCGGGAACGAAAAAAAGATTTTGATAATCCGGCTGAATGGGGTTATGGTCAACATATTTTTGAACCTATTATTAAAGGTAGTGAACAATATAATTGGCTAGAAAAAGAATTAGCAAGTCAAGAATTTCAAGAAGCTAAATATAAGGTAGTTATGTTTCACCATCCGCCTCATTCTTTAGGTGAAAATGCTATTCCTGCTTATACTAATCCCATTCAATATATTGACCGAGATAAAAATGGTAAAATTACCATGATTCGTTATGAATATCCTCAACAAAATGACTATATTATTCGGGATGTTTTACCATTATTAGAAAGTGCTGGCGTGCAGTTAGTATTTTACGGACATTCTCATCTTTGGAATCGTTTTGTTAGTCCGAGTGGAATGCACTTTTTAGAAACATCAAATGTGGGTAATAGTTATGGAGCTTATATAGGAGATAAAAAGCGAACTGTGCCTTTAAATTATCAGGAAAAATATGCTGAAGTTGGTAATCCTAATGGTTTAGAACCGATAATTCCAAGTATTGCACCTTTGCGAGATGAAAATGGTAAAGCTTTACCTTATATTGCTAGTAATGATATTACAGTTTTTAGTATTTTTGAGACTGAAACAGGAACAGTTAGTAGTTATTATTTTGATACGAGAAAGCCTAATTCTGAAGTTGTAAAATTTGATGAATTTCAGCTTCAGAAAAAGGACTAAAACAGATTCCAACAAGCGTGAAGTACATCCACATGGACAAGATGCCCGCACTGGTAAAATTTACAGCGAATTCCAATTTAGTGAGGTACATTCACGCCAGCAGGATGGAGGGTTCCCGAAAAATCGCACTGTTAAGATTTAACTATTAATACCTGTACTTCAGAGATTTGAATTGTTGCTTATATTTAGCTGCTTTTCTCGTGACTAACCAGCTAAAATAATGATAAAATTATCCTCTAAAATAAACAAGCTCAAAACTATGTCAGTTTACCACCAAATACTCCATCAAGCTCAAAATTTAAGCTTAGATGAACAAGAGCATCTCTTAAAAGAGCTAGGTCACCTCATTGAGCAGAGGGCAAAAATTCAAAAACAAAACAATAGTTATACTTCATCACCATTAAACTGAAAGCGATGGCAAGGTTTTCCCTCTAAAGGGGTTGATGGTCTGGAATTTCAGGTAAAAATCAGACAAAAATGGCATCAATAATCAATATCTTTATGGATACCAATATTATAATTTATTAGTTCAAATGTTTGGTATAATTATCTCCTAATAAAATATCTAATTTTAGTATCTAATATGACTATGAATTTCTATCAAATGATTGAATCAAAGGTAAGTTGTGGAGATTTAAAAATCATTTGCATTATTTCTCCAGCTCGAGCAGGTTCAACATTTTTTATGAATGTCTTAGCTCAATCACCTTCAGTGCATGGCTTTATTAATCAACCTTTTCATTTAACTTATTCTTTTCCATATATACCTCCCCATAATCGTGAATAAATTGCTTATCAACGGATATGGGATAAATACTTAAAAGCCAGAAAAATACACTCTCAAAAAGTAATTACCCTGGTAATTAAGTGTATGGCACGCAATCTAGGTATTGGGCAACAAGTCATCCGACTTCTTAAATTAATAGACAAACCTATTTTATTAATTCGCAATCCTTTTTTTGAGTATTGACTCCTTATTAAAAATGCAAGTAATTTCAATTGAGGATATGCCTGAAGCAACTCAAAATGATTTAGATACTTATGCTCTTCAAAAGGGTTTTATGGATAAGACAGGAAATAGAAATTATTGGCAAGTTTTACGAAATTTTATTTTAGAGACAAAGAATTACCAAGTGATTTCAGATTTGCTTATTGAAACTTTAGCTTTTATTGAGTTAAATCAATATCAGATGAATATGGTTAATGATTATCAATATTGTTTTAATCACGATAACGATGGCGATAAAAACAATTTTTTTGCCTTGAGTTGGACAGGATGGTATAACATGGCATTTACATATAAGCAGTATATCTCTGTAGCTTTAGACTACCTTGTGGTTGATTCAACTGTTCTCAGATGTATACCTGAAAAAGTTTGTCGTGAAGTAAGTCATGCTCTGGAAATAGAATACACATCATATATGATCGATGATTGGCAAGTAGTTGAAGAAAATATAATAGATGATGCAGTCATAAAGACTTCATAGATGAAACATTGTTATAATGAAGTCAAAAATAGTTCAGGAGTTAGACCTCCAAAAGAATCTCCTATTTCAATTAAACTTTTTCCAAATATTTTTCAAGATCATCTTTTAAATACAGCTTACCCAGTTTATGTTGCTTTATTTAAAGATAGCCATGCTATTCGTCCACATAGTTATGAAGAAACCCAAAATTTGCTGAATAAAACTATTACTAAAGATGGTAAAATTATGACGCAGATTGATATAATTTTTACAGCAGTAATTTTGGATTCATTGTACTAAACAATGATATCATGTCCGGTAGGATCGTTTGTGTATAATAGAAAAGGAAAAAATAATTTCCCGCAGCGATCGCTACTCTTCAAGCACTTGACAAATCATCAGTAGGCTACCAACGAAAACAAGTGAGACCTGTTTGGGAGCGATCGCTGTTTCATTAAGTTGATACATTGCTCAAAAACTATATCTTCCATCTGGGACAAATTTTCAAAGTCAGTTGATTAAGACTGTAATTTATCGGAATAAGTATTCATTGCAAATTAATGGGAATCATATCATTATTAATGAACCAGGTGTATTAGTTAATCATTCTAATGTCTAATTTTCTAGATAACTATCTAATGTTCTAATTCTCCATTGATAATTATCCATTGTAAATTAAATAAAGTAAGGTTTTAACCATAAGTAATATTAATTATTCGTTATTAATTATCCCTCCTCCTAATAAAATATCTCCCTCATACCAAACCGCAGCTTGACCAGGAGTTATGCCAAAAACTGCTTCTTCAAACATTAATTTAACTCGAAAACCTTCTTCTGATTTCTCTTCATTAATTCCCAAAGGAATAATATCTGCAACAACAGGTAAACTACGATATCTGACTTGCACTTTTGCCCGGATTGTGGTAGAGGGTGCAGCAATAGAAACCCAGTTAACCAACTTCACAGTACACTCCATTTTGGCCGCACTGTGGCGATCGCCCACTACTACGCGATTCATCACTGGGTCTAAATCAATCACATATAAAGGATGAGGGGCAGAAACTCCTAAACCTTTTCTTTGGCCAATTGTATAATGATGGACACCATCATGTTTTCCTAAGACTTTCCCTTCTTGGTCAACTATGTCACCTTGATGGGGAGTAATATATTTATCTAAAAATTCCCGCATCGAACCGCTCGCTTCTACCAGACATAAATCCTGACTTTCTGGTTTATCAGAAGTTTTCAAACCATATTCTGTGGCAATGCGTCGGGTTTCGCTCTTCACCATTTCCCCTAGTGGAAATACGGAACCCGCTAGTAAGTCTTGTGTTAAATCATACAAGAAATAAGATTGGTCTTTGTTTCGGTCAACGGCACGTTTTAATAGATAGCGATCGCTTGCTGAATCATAATCAATTTTTGCATAATGCCCGGTGGCAATTTTGTCAATACCTAATTTTTCCCGACCATAAGCTAGCATCGGACCAAATTTAACAGTTTTATTGCATTGAGAACAAGGCAGTGGAGTGATTCCGGCGCTATAACCTGCGACTAAATAATCCACAATATTTGTCTGAAATAGTTCGCGAGTATCAACAATATGATGGGGAATACCTAATTGTTCACAAATATGGGCAGCATCAACCATACCATCGGAACAGCATTGACCTTTTCCTTTCATTAACCACAAAGTTAAGCCCTCGACTTGATATCCTTGATGATGTAATATTGCTGCTGCTGTGGAACTATCTACTCCACCAGAAAGACCGACTATAATTTTATTCATTGGATTTAAGATTATAAAGTCAAAACTATATTTATTTATCTTAATTATAGATTTTTTTTCTATATTTAAAATTTAAGGGAGTAGGGAGTAGGGAGTAGGGAGTAGTTAAGAGTTAGGAAGAATAGTAGTTATATAGGAGGCAGAATTCAGCAATAAAGCCATGAACAATTAATAATTAATAATTACTCTTTCTTGAAAGAAGGGGATTGACTAATTATGAAAATTTTTGATTTATCCCCTTTAAAGGGGAGGCTTCCAAACGTTAATTGTTGAATAAATAATTATTGACTATCAACTATTAATTATTCGGTAAAAATGGTCTCTTGATTTTTTGGTTTTAGTGAGCCTTTTATGCTAAATTAAAGAACCTTTTTGACCTAAAATATTAATCTTGAAAAGCTTTCATATTTAATCAACAAACCCTAAGTATTCAGCTATTAGCACTCAGCTTTTCCACAGGAAGAGCTTACCTGAAAATTAATGATTTATTTGAGTAACTAACTATGCTAAATCAACCTCATATAATATTGTGCTACGAAAAAACAAAAATGTCATTATTACCAATTATGTTCGGAGGATTTTTAGTTTTGAGCTACCAGACATTATGCCTGGGAAAAGTCATCAAAACTAAAACTTTAACCACCCATCCAAATCAAAACCAAAACACAATTTTTATCTCCAATAACAGCACATCAAAAAATCAAACACTGATAACACAAATTCCCAGATATCCAAGACCTCTGGAAAAATTACCATCATCAATTTTAACACCTTCAAATATACAACCAGAACCAATATTTAATCCTATCGAAACTAATCCATTTCCCTATTTACGATATGTTGTTTATGTTGAGTCAGCGAGTCCTATTTTGTTAGGAATTATTCGGCAGCAAGTTGAACCAAGGGCAGTATTACGCTCTTTGGGAGACGAAAAAGTTATTCAAGTCGGAAGCTTTTCTCAATTGTTTTTTGCATTAGATTTGTTAGATTTTTTAGAAGAGAAAGGTATTAATGGTAGATATAAAAGGTGGAATCCTGGAGAAGCATTTGGCGACCCTGTAACATCTACAACTTTAGCAACTACTGTATATCCTCCAGTTACTCATTCAATAGCTTATGGATTGAGCAATAAAAAACATTATTATCTACTAATTCCTAGTCGGTTAAAAGATTTAGATTTAATTACAAATAGATTGGGATTATTGGGAGTTCCTGACCAAGGTATTCAGATGACAGAAACACCAGAAAATGTGGCTATAGGACCTTTTGAAAATCAAGAAACTGCTGAAAAATGGCAACGTTATTTGTTAGACTCAGGATTTATTAATGTTGTTATTTATAATGGTCGTTAGAAGGAAGAGGGAAGAGGGAAGAGGGAAGAGGGAAGAGGGAAGAGGGAAGAGGGAAGAGGGAAGAGGGAAGAGGGAAGAGGGAGTAAATATTAGACATTTCTAATCATCAAAAATCAAATCAATTATTTCTATTTTATCCGATGGGAATGACACAACTATAGCAATCCTAAATTAGGTTGCGGGTAATCAAAAAGTAAACAAAAAAAACCGTAACTCTTACCTTTTCGATGTTCCCGAAAAAGCAGTAAGATTTTTGCCACGAATAAAATAGGATTGGTCTAAAACAGCGCGTTACATTATTACATTATTAGGGGGAGGGGCGGGTTTATATAAATCTTAGAGTAACCGTGAAAATTTCTTCTAAAACCCGCCCCTACTATTCACTATTTAAGGAGTTTTAGCTACTAATCTCTACTTTTGAATACCTCTTTTATCTTGAAAAAAATGGAAAACAATGCTATACTTCCTCAATACTTAAGCTATTAATTAATAATTCAGGTTTAGTAATTTTTTTAACGATTGTATTCTTCTAGTCAAGCAATGAAAATATATTATGTCTAATTTCCCTAGTTCCTATTCCCTCCATACCTATTCCCTCCATACCTACTCCCTAAAAATGAAAATATATTATGTCTAAATTTCCCTAGTTCCTATTCCCTCCATACCTATTCCCTCCATACCTATTCCCTCCATACCTATTCCCTAAAAATGAAAATATATTATGTCTAATTTATCTAATTCCTATTCCCTATTCTCTAATTCCTATTCCCTACTCCCTAAATTTATAGTTACTGCTGCACAAATGCGACAAATAGAAGAACGAATATTTGCTGCGGGAATGCCAGTAGCTGCTTTAATGGAAAAAGTTGCTGGATTATTAACCCGAAAAATATTAGAATTATTAAATCCTAATATTAAAAAAATCGGTGTATTAGTGGGTCCTGGTCATAATGGTGGAGATGCTTTAGTCATAGCTAGAGAATTATATTTTCAAGGTTATGAAATAATAGTCTACTCCCCTATTTATAAATTGAAAGAATTAACAAATTATCATGCTAAATATCTCCAATCTCTAGGAGTTAATTTTGTCGAAAATATTTCCTTGCTCAAAAATTGTGACTTGCTCATAGATGGTTTATTTGGCTTTGGTTTAGACCGGGAAATTTGCGGAAATTTAGCTGAAGATATCAATCAAATTAATAGTTGGCAAAAACAGATATTCAGCATTGACTTACCTTCTGGAATACATACAGATACAGGAGCAGTTTTAGGAACAGCTATTCGTGCTACTCATACATTTTGTTTAGGTATTTGGAAACGAGCATTTTTACAAGACCAAGCTCTAGAATATATTGGTAAGTCTGAACTAATTGACTTTAATATTCCCCTGGCAGATATTACAGCAATTTTAGGAGAATTTCCTACAATTGAAAGAATTACAAAAACATCTGCTATGGAAAATTTACCCCTACCTTTTTCCCCAATAACCTATAAATATAAAAATGGTAATTTATTATTAATTGCAGGTTCTCGTCGTTATAGTGGAGCAGCAATTTTAACAGGATTAGCTGCTAGAGCAACAGGTGTGGGAATGTTATCTATTGCTGTACCAGAATCCATTAAACTGATACTAAATAGTCAGTTACCAGAAGCACTAATTATTGGTTGTCCGGAAACAGAAACTGGAGCGATAAAAGAATTACCAAAAGATATTGATTTGAGTAAATTTGAAGCTATTGCCTGCGGACCTGGTTTAACTATGGAGCCTACATTGATAATAGAACAATTATTATCTGTAAATTGCCCTTTAGTTTTAGATGCTGATGCTTTAAATATTTGTGGAAATTTAGCAAACAATTCTTTAGTAAGTCAACGTCAAGTACCAATAATTATTACTCCCCATCCAGGAGAATTTAAACGTTTATTTCCTCAGCTAAAAAATCAACTTAATAATCGGATATTAGTGGCAGAAAAAGCTGCTGAAAATAGTAATTTTGTGGTAGTTTTCAAAGGAGCAAAAACAATTATTGCTGATAGTCAAAAAATATTGATAAATCCAGAAAGCACTCCTGCATTAGCAAGGGGAGGAAGTGGAGATGTACTTACAGGATTAGTCGCTGGTTTATTAGCTATTACTGCAACTAAAATTCCTCCATTTGAAGCTGTCAAAACAGCAGTTTGGTGGCACGCTCAAGCAGGAATATTAGCAGCAAAAGAACGCACAGAATTAGGAGTAGATGCTTTTACCTTGACTCAATATTTAATACCAAGTATTAGAAACTGTTTAAGTATTCAGCAGTCAGCTAACAGCTCTCAGCTTTGAGTTATTAACTTAATTATCACACCAAAGAGGAAATTAGTTTAATAGCAAGAATTAAAAGTTATAAATGAAATTGTTGATCAGCTAATTTTAGAATTGCTTGATTCTTGACAAAAGCTTTTTGCGCAGCATTCAGCATTTCCTGCGGAATGCTTACGAACCTGCATTCCTTTAGGAGGTAAAAATCAGACTTCATAGGATATTTTGCATGACATTTATATAACTAACTAAATAAATATGCAATAGATAATTGCCAATCTTTTAATAAATTTAGAACTGGCAAATTATCAGAATTATATCTAATTTCTGGTTGTTGGTTAGGTTGAAAAATCACTACATATTTATCTTCAGAATCTATTAACTAACCTAACTGAGTACCATTATTAAGACAGAAAATAATTTTATTAATTAATTGATGATAACTTTGTTCTGGCGATAGAATTTCTATTACCTAATCTGGTGCTATTTCAAATCTATTTTCGATTGTAGCATTGGGTTTTCTCAAAATACTTTGCCATAGAAAAACTGAAATATCTAGAACTATGGAAAGTCTGCTAAAAGTACATCTTAATTCTGGCAATGCCATAGGAGTTTATCCTACAAATCAATTCTATGGATAGGTTGTGGTGCGTTAGGCTTTTTAACCCTAGTACCTTTTCATGTCGCGCAACGTTTTATGTCCGCTCAAGCGCGGAAAACCCACCCTACTAAAATACAAATCAAAAACTTATTCTTTAGTATTGCGCAATAGTAAAGTCTCAAAATTCTGCAAATACTCAAATAATACCAACAGGACTTACGCAAAGGTACTATATATAGAGTTAAAAAACTATTGTGCAATAGTTTTCAGCACTATATCTAGCGTCGCTGCGTAAATCCTGACCAACCTACCATAATTAAAAAGAAATGGCTTGGTTATTATTGGTGATTAATTCAACTGTTGTACAATAGTTATTTTTCATATATACCAAAGGCGACGATAATTATACACACCGCTAAAGGAGCGCTCAATCTGTATTTAATTGAAAATTAATTCAACTGTTGTACAATAGTTATTTTTCAGATTTACCAAAGGTTATGATAGTTCTACACACCGCTACGGGAGCGCTCAATATCTATTGAATTGAAAATTAATTCAACTGTTGTACAATAGTTGTTTTTCAAATATGCCAAAGGTGACGATAATTCTACACACCGCTAGGGGAGTGATCAATATCTATTTAATTGAAAATTAATTCAACTGTTGTACAATAGTTTCTAGACTTTATTAACGCGGTGTGCAACTTTCTACGAAAATACAAAAGCTTATCGACATAAAGTTGAAAAGGCTATTTTCAGAACTCCCTAAATGTAGTAAGTCAGGAAAAGTTACACACGGCGTTTATTAGTAAAAATGGTCATGTCTCATTTTTGAGTACGAGCTTGTTTGAGCATATCAATAAGAGTATGATGAGCATCTTCGGCATCTTTTAACGTATGATCAAATTCAACTCTTATGGGTAAATTTTCCCCACTAACTTCAGCAGTTAAATTCATACCTTGAGCATCAATAGAAAGCATTTTTGCTGCCGTAGCATTGGGAGAACTACCAAATTTTTGAGCATACAAAAGTACCGCATCTTGATGGTCTTCGTTTATATGGGAACAAATGCGATCGCTAATTTCTGAAGTAAATAAATCAGACATATTTTCAAATCTTTTTAAGGGAACAAGGAATAGGGAATATTGGGAAAAATACTTCCATTTGCTAAGATTCATCAGTAGAAAAATAGAGGTACAATATATTCCTCCTATTTTCTCTGTTATTAATTATTAATTATCCATCACTTTACTTTTTCACCAAATCCTAATTATTAATTATTCATTATCAACTCGACAGTGCAAATTTATAGGAATAACTATTGCTAGCTAAGGATTTCAGCCATCTAAAATTTAGAAACTTTTTCTGGAAAAATGTAGGTGCTGTAAGCCTTTGCCAGTAATACTTTAACCCTTGAAAGCAAATAATTTTTTAGGAGAACTTTGTACTCTCCAGTTATTAATTACATTCCTCCTACTTGATTTTTCCTCCCCACTTTCTCCTTTTTTTGAGTAAACAATAATTATCCATTATAAATTATCTATCACTCTACTTTTTTCACCAAATCCTAATAATTAATTATTCATTATTAATTATTAATTATATTAATTGAAAGCCACCAACCAAAACTCAAACCAAATCCAGAAATAATCACCAAAATCACAAAAGTAAAAAAGCCATTCAAATACTCTATCAACTTTTCTCCAGCCAACATCTGAGAAATTACTCCAGCCACAATACCAATAGCCACCCAACACCCAATAATAATATTAGGTCCAGCACTAACCAAAGCGATCGCCACATTTTTAGACCTAGTAGAGTTCCAAGCCGCAGACCAAGCTCCAACCCAAGCTCCCAAAACAAAACCCAACATACCACTCACTCCAGTACCAGTCTTAGAGGTAATCGCAGCATCAACTATTGTCCCAAAAACAAATCCACTAGCAGACCAAATAATTGAACCAACCACAACGACGAAAATATTTTCTGCCCCCTGACCAGCCAAAAATCCTATTAAAGCAATTACTCCATCAATAGTCACCACAGCAGCAACAGTTTTAGCCTTTGGTTCAGTACCAGCAATTATCCCTAGACTACATCCCACTATAGTCCATGCCCAAGCAGTTGCGATACCCCCCACATAATTTCCAGCTATCCAACCTGCTCCACCACCAGCACCCAACATGGCGAGTGCCCAACACCTCTGGGAACTGGACCCCTCAATTGCCAAAACAGTCATTCCCATCCATGCTACACCTTCAACCACAGCCCAAGTCCAGGTAGGAGCTTGAGAAGCAACTAATACCCAAGCTGTCATAGTATAAAAAATAAATGTACTAATCAAGCTACCCCAAGGAATACAAAAAGTAGTTGAATTTGGTTGACGAGTGGATGTTTGAGTGTATACCTGCTGACCATGATTAGTGTAGGAATTTCGTGGTCTTTGAGGAGACTGAGGAGGAGTATAAGGGTTAGGAGGAGGTGGGGGACGATGTGGTGTTGGTTTTGGTGAAATAACTTGATTTTGAGAATTATTTAAAAAATGTCGCAATTTGTGGTAAGCTTCATTAATTTCTTTTAGACGAATAGTTGCTCTTGCTTGTAGACGAGTATTATGGACAAAGCGATCTGGATGCCAGACAAAAGCTAAATCTCGGTAAGCTTCTTTTACTTCTTCTAGGGAAGCGCCTGGTTCAAGTTCTAGAATTTTATAGTATTGGTTGATGTCATCCACGCTTGAATTTCTCTTGAGACATTACTTTCTATTCTACTACTACTATCTATTTAGGATTGCTATATAACAGGAAAAACAATAAGTTCATAAATAAATTAATTATACATCATCTTCTTCTTATTCCCTGTTTCTTCTCTGAAAAAAGTAACAATTATGTCAAGGGAAAAACTGGATATTCAAGAATTACAAATTAGTGTTAGTGAGTTACTATCTTTGGTTGAAAATGATCGATAAATAGTAATTACTAATGGTAATATTCTGATTGCTAGATTAATTTTACTTAGTTCTATTAAACAAAATATTGGAGAATCAGAAAAAACACCACAACCAGGATTAAGTTTAGGTTCAATGGTTATGAGTGATGATTTTGATAGACCTTTAAAAATAGGTTTTTATGATAACTTGAGTAGTCTTGTCTAATTGTCTGATCTTTACTTTCTAATTTTATATAAAAATGCTTTTTCATTCAAGAGATTTTCCAATATTTTTACCAATATTTTTTATTCTATATTGGTTTGTAACTAACAGAAATTTGAAGTTGCAAAACTTGTTAATAGTTGCAGCAAGTTATTTGTTTTATGGTTGGTGGGATTGGAGATTTTTATCACTAATACTAATCAGCACTATGATTGATTATAGTCTGGGAATAAGACTTTATAAAGAAAAAAAATTAACCAAAAGAAAAGTTCTACTTTAGGATAAGTATTTTAGTAAATATTGGCTGGCTTGGCTTTTTTTAAATACTATAACTTTTTCCTAGAAAACTTTATAAACGCATTTTCTTGGTTTGGAGCAGATTGGAGACGTTAGCATATTTGACTTTCCACATGGTTTAGAGATTATTTATATATTCCTTTAGGTGGGAGTGGTGGTGGTACTTGGATGAAAGTTAGAAATACTTTTATCATATTTATAGTTAGCGGTTTTTGGCACGGAGCAAATTGGACTTTTATTATTTGGGGTGCTTTAAATGCTATTTACTTCTTGCCACTTTTACTTACTAAAAACAACCGTACAAATTTAGATATTGTGGCTCAGGGAAAATATTTTCCTAGTTTGAAAGAGCTATTACTTATGTTAATAACTTTTGGGTTAACTGTTTTTGCTTGGATATTTTTTAGAGCCAAAAATATTAATCATCCAATATGATTCCTGATGAGATGATTTTTAATACACCATATCATTTGAACAAAAAAGGGGTTGATTATAGAATAGGTTGATTAATTGAAGATTTTAAAAATTATAACAAGCAAATCTTTGTAGAGTAATTTTGTCCTAATCTATAGCTAAAATAAAAGAACATCTCAAAATATTAATCTCAAATGTCAGCTAATTCTCCTACCGCTCTTTTAATTGATGGTCATTCTCTCGCTTTTCGTTCCTATTACGCTTTTGCTAAAAGTCGTAGTGGAGGTTTGAAAACCTCTACAGGGATTCCCACCAGTGTTTGTTTTGGTTTCCTGAAATCTTTACTAGAAGTAATAGATACGGAAAAACCAGAATATTTAGCGATCGCCTTCGACTTAAAAGAACCTACTTTTCGTCATAAAGCTGATATTAATTATAAGGCAGATAGACCTGAACCGCCAGAAGATTTAATTATTGATTTAGAAAATTTAAAGGAGCTTTTAAATGCTTTTAATTTAAAAGTTATTACTTTTCCTGGTTATGAAGCTGATGATATATTAGGAACTTTAGCACAAAAAGCTAGTGCTGTTGGTTTGCGGGTAAAAATTCTTTCGGGAGACCAAGATTTATTCCAATTAATAGATGTAGAAAAAGGTATTAGTGTTTTACATTTACCAGGAGGAAAAGGTAGTACACCTAAAGAATTTTTGGCTGAAGAAGTGAAGCAGAAATTAGGAATTTTGCCGAGTCAAGTTGTTGACTATAAAGCTCTTTGTGGAGATAAGTCTGATAATATTCCTGGTGTTAGAGGGATAGGGGAAAAAACTGCTAGTAAGTTGTTGAATGAATATGGTTGTCTGGAAAAAATTTATGCTTCTTTGGATAAAATTAAAGGAGCAAATCAGAACAAGTTAGTAGAAGGAAAAGCTAATGCAGAACATTCTCAGTTTATGGCAAAAATAGAAGTAAATATGCCGTTAAATATTGATATAGAAGATTGTCAGATCAAAGGATTTTCTAGGTCAAAAATTGAACCTGTTTTGCAAAGATTAGAATTACAACATTTTCTCAATCAAATTCCTAATTTAGAACAGCAGTTTGATGGGTTAGCTGGAGTTAAGTCTTTGCCGGATGAGTCAGAAAGTCAGCAACCAGAAAAATTGACAAATACTTTTGTTGAAGTAGAAAGTGATGATTGGTTTTTTAGTGCTGAAGATACAAAATTAGCTCAACAGCAAATTTCGATAAAATCAGATATTCAACCTCAAGTTATTGATACTCCAGAAAAGTTAAAGGAGTTAGTAAATATTTTAAAAGAACAGAGAAATTTTCAGACTCCGGTTGCTTGGGATACGGAAACAACTTCTTTGGAACCGAGAGATGCTGAGTTAGTTGGAATAGGTTGTTGTTGGGGAAAAAATATAGAGGATGTTGCCTATATTCCTACCGGACATAAAATCGGAAAAAATCTGGATAAGGTGAAAGTTTTGGAGGCTTTAAAACCTATTTTGGAAAGTACGGAATATCCAAAAGTTTTTCAGAATAGTAAGTTTGATAGATTGATTTTTCGGTGTCAAGGAATTAGATTAGCTGGAGTTGTTTTTGACACAATGTTGGCAAGTTATGTATTAGATCCTGGAGCCAAACATAGTCTGGAAGAAATATATATTAGATATCTCAGAGATATGGGAATAAGTTTACAAAGTTATAATGATGTTGTCTCTAGAAATCAAACTATTGCTGACCTAGATATTGGGAAGGTATCTGACTATTGTGGTACTCAAGTTTTTGTGACTTTTCAGTTAGTAGAAAGATTAAGAACAGAATTAGAAAAAGCGGATAAAAATCAACCTTCAGAAAAATCTTTGTACAAATTATTAGTAGATGTAGAACAACCTTTAGAAGTTGTTTTAGCAGAAATGGAACTTCAGGGAATTAGAATTGATATTGAGTATCTCAAAAAATTCTCAATTCAACTGCAAAAAGATTTAGAAAAAATTGAAAAAAGAGCTTGTCAAACAGTAGATATTCAAATTTTACAAGAATATCTGAAGACAGAAATTAATAAAATAGATTCTAATTCATTTACCAATCAACAAGAATTAAAAAAAGCAATATCTAGCCCTATACTCAAAGCATATATCAGTAAATTATCAAAAGAAAAAAGAGAAAATTTAGTAACTATTGAAAACCAAATAAATCAAGCAAAAACCAGTGACTTATTAAACCTAAACTCACCATCTCAATTAAGTGAACTTCTGTTTGAAATATTGAATCAAAATCAGAAAAAATCGCGCAAAATAAAAACAGGTTATTCCACCGATGTAGTAGTCCTAGAAAAATTACAAACAGAACCAGAACATCATCCTATTATTGATGAAATATTAAATCATCGAACCTTATACAAACTCTTTTCTACCTATGTCGAAGCCATACCAAAATTAGTTCGTTCAGATACTCAAAG
>NZ_JAYKGW010000087.1:0-4071 GCF_035285525.1 Okeania sp.
TGCAGCGATTAAACTTGGTTGATTTATTAAATACGCGATACCTCAAAGCCAGCCCGACCCGCCGTGTCTGGATACCTAAACCAGGACGAGATGAAAAACGCCCATTAGGCATACCTACTATGTATGACAGAGCGTTACAAGCCTTGGTTAAGTTGGGTATGGAACCAGAATGGGAGGCTAGATTTGAACCTAACAGTTATGGTTTTAGGCCAGGACGGTCAACACATGATGTCATTGTGGCAATTCATACAAGCATCAACCACAAACCTAAATATGTTTTAGATGCTGATATATCCAAATGTTTTGATCGGATCAACCATGATGCGTTGCTAAGAAAAGTGGGCCAGACACCCTTTCGATGGTTAATCAAACAATGGTTAAAATCCGGAGTGTTTGACAATAAAAAATTCTCAAGCACTGTGGAAGGTACGCCACAGTCCGGGGTAATATCACCCTTACTAGCAAACATCGCCCTACACGGTATGGAAGAAAGGCTAATGGAGTTTATAGAAAATACTCAAATCAAACACCCTTCTGGGGGCAGGATGAGTAAAAGAGATAAACGCCATAGCCTTAGTTTAATACGCTATGCTGATGACTTTGTAATCCTACATGAGGACATCAAAATAGTGATACAGGCAAAGACCGTAATACAGGAATGGTTAAACCAGGTAGGATTAGAGCTAAAACCAGAAAAGACCAAAATTGCCCACACCTTGGAAGAATATGAAGGGAATACACCTGGATTTGACTTCCTCGGATTTAACATCAGGCAATATAAGGTTAAGTCAACCAAATCACGATTTAAGACGCTGATTAAACCATCATCCAAGAGTATAAAAACTCACTATCGGAAATTGGCGGGTGTATGTGACAAGCTTAAAACAGCCCCTACTAGAGCTATTATAGCCAAGTTGAATCCGGTAATAAGAGGATTTGCTCACTACTTCTCAACTGTAGTCAGTAAAGAAATATTCAGTAAATTGGATATGCTTTTATGGAAAAGGCTATGGCGGTGGGCAAGTAGAAGGCATCCAAATAAGCCAGCTAAATGGGTAAAAGATACGTATTTCCCTCGCTGCAAAGTAACCAGAAACTGGACACTTAACGACGGCGACTATATACTAAACCAACACTCGGATGTACCTATTATAAGGCACATTAAAGTCAAAGGTAGTAAATCCCCTTATGACGGTGAATGGACTTATTGGAGTAACAGAATCGGCAAACACCCAGGCGTCAGGAAGGAAGTCACAACGCTATTAAAGCGACAAAATAATAAATGCGCATTTTGCGGACTAACCTTTAGCCCAACTGACCTTATGGAGATAGACCATATAAAACCAAGGTCATTTGGTGGTGACAACACGATGAAGAATAAACAATTGTTGCACCGACATTGCCACGATACTAAAACTGCTTTAGACAATAAAACATATCCATGCGCCAAAGCCACAGGATTTACCTGAGAATTATTTATGGCTTGACGATATGTTGGTTTTGAGGTAAGGATGTATCCATGACAAAGAGCGTTTAAGAGAGGAGCCGTGATGAGGTGAAAGTCTCACGTCCGGTTCTGAAGACGAGTCGGTTTGGTAACAAACTGGCTTAGTTTAACAGCTTTAAGATTTTCAAGTATTTGTTTGCTTTGTTCCCCAACTTTTTCTACAGATTACAATTATATGGTTGGCCGAAAGGCAGCAAGTTTATGTAGGAAGTAGGTTGGGTTGAGGAACGAAACCCAACATTAATAAGGTTAGGACTTATGCAGATAAGCTATATATATAGCGTTCAAAACTATTGTGCAATAGTTTTTGAACTTTATCTTTATAGATAGTACCTTTGCGTAAATCCTGAACAAGTGTCATTGCGAGGGGGAATATTTGATATCAACTCTGCTGTCAACAGTTAATACCCCCCGAAGCAATCTCTCAAAAGTTTTGGATATTCGAGATGTAGGTTTGGTTTTGTTCCTCAACCCAAAATTAATAAGGTAAGGTCTTGTTGGGTTTCACTATCGTACCGCTACTTGGTGTGCAAGCAACAACCCAACCTACATTTTTAGATGTCTCATTCTACTACAAAATGGCTTGGGTTTGGAGACCAAACCCCTACGATACTATCTCGCTTAAATGCTTCAAAATTTGCAGAACCCGATACAAATCTCCAGGATTTCTAGTCGCAAATAAATTGGAAATTCCATACTGATAATTTTCAGCCTTAACTAACTTGATAAAAGCAAATTCTCCTCCATTAGTAATCATACCATAACTAGGTTTATTTAGCTGGGGATTTCCCATCATATAAACTAATATTTGAGCTAATCCTATTTCCACAGAATATGCAGCTTTTTTTTTGATTCAATTACCATTACCCTAAAGTTGGTCTTTTAATACTAAAGTATCAATTCTACCTTTGATAATTATTCCATTATCTTCATTTTCTATTTCTATTGATTGTTCCGATTTAACATAGAATGGTGTGAGATAAAAATCACCAATAAATAAAATCGGATCTAGAACTGACATTTTGACTACATCTTCTAAAAGTGGTGGATAATTAAGTAGATTAATAAATCCTTTTCTAACCTTGTCTAAAAGTTGTTTTTCTGCCTCTGTTATTTCTGGCAAATTTTCTCGTGATTCGGAGAAAAAATTGTCATCTTCAACTAACTGAATATTGAAGTTATCGACTAAGTAACGTAAGTCTATATTTTGAGGTGGAATTGTTTGTACCATTCTTAATTTTCTTCTACTTAAAGAATAAAAAATTGTGATAATAAATCAAGTTTGTGGGAGATAATAGGAAGTAGAGTTCAGTAGTGGATTGTTTCATCTAAAAATGTGCATTAGGAAGACACCGTAGGGGCGGGTTACGGTTCCCGAAAAATCACAAGTGAGTTAAAAAGTTTTCTATAGATCGCTAGATAAACCCGCCCCCAGCCATATAAGCCACTTTCTCAGGGGCGGGTTTGTATAAATCTTAGAGTAACTATGAAAATTCTGGCTAAAACCCGCCCCTACGCTTTGCACTATTTTAGGTGAAACAATCCATTATAGAAATTTTCCTTGAGCAACCATGACAACATTTCCACCTACGAATACTTCTATTTCTGCTGCTTTTTTCTCTGCTTGTAACAACAATAAGGATGGTCGATTAATTTCATATCCTTGTTCTACTCTAATATCAATTTTATTCTGATTAAAATAATTATATTCAACTAAATATCCGGCTAAACAACCATTACCACTTCCTGTGGCGGGGTCTTCAGTAATTCCTAAATAGGGAGCAAACATTCTCACACTTAAATGATTAATGTCTTTGTATGTTTCTGGGCAAAACATCAAAATTTCTGTCGTTTTTGATGTTTGAATAAATTGATAATATTTATCTAAATTCACTTTAGCTTTTTTCAATGATACTAGATTTTTTAAAGGCACAATGATAAAAGGTACTCCTGTGGAAACTGTCTGAATAGGAAACTTTATATCAATATCAGTTACTTCTAAATTTAATACTTCTGCTAAAGTTTCAATTTCATATTTTTGACCAAAAGTTGGTGCATTCTGGCGCATCCATAAAACTTCACTTTTCCAAATAACAGGAATTTGCCCTACTGACAAGTTTAAAATTACTTGGTCAACCTGATTTTTAATAATTTCTCGTTGAATAATATAGGCAGTTCCTAATGTTGGGTGCCCCGCAAAAGGCAATTCTTTAGTAGGGGTAAATATTCGCACATCATAACCACTATTTCGTGGTTCAGAAGAGAGAATAAAAGTAGTTTCTGAATAATTCATTTCTCTGGCAATTTGCAGCATTTCTCGCTCGGAAAGATTAGCTACTTCAGAACCACTAAATACAGCTAATTGATTACCAGCATATTTAGTTTCAGCAAATACATCTACGATATAAAAATCCATTCTTTTTAATTTCTAATTTTTGACTTTTTACTTTTGAATTTATTATATTTAATTACCAGGATATTTAGTTTCAGCAAATATATCTACTCTATCAAAATCCATAATGTTTTTTTTAGGGAATAGGGGAGTAGAGGAAGTATTTTTGTTG
>NZ_JAYKGW010000088.1:0-22649 GCF_035285525.1 Okeania sp.
ATTCGCCCTATACTGTGTTTAAGAAACCCGGTTTTTTCAAAAAACCGGGTTTCTGGCTTCCCCTAAAACTGAGGTAGCAGATGTGAACGGTGATGGTAGGGCTGATATTGTTGGTTTCGGTCAAAGTGGGGTCTCTGTTTCTCTAGGTAAAACTGATGGTACTTTTGCTCCCCATAAAACTGCCTATAGTAATACTTTTGCAGAAGGAAAAGGAGGATGGTCAAGTCAAGATAAATATCCTCGTCAGCTAGCAGATGTGAATGGTGATGGTCGAGCTGATATTGTTGGTTTTGCTAACGATGGTGTCTATGTTTCTCTTGCTAACGGGTAATTCGATTTTTACTTTATTAACAGTCTAGGGTGAGATAGCAAGCTAGAAAAAGCGATCGCTTCCCAATCCAAAAACGCCCCGGTGCTAATATCGGGGCGTTTTTTTTAATGGATCATTTCATTGATAGTGAAAGAGTGAGAGCAAATGGCATTGTAGGGACGTTGCATAACAAAAATGCTAACGTCCCTACAGTGGTTCATTAAAATGAAAAGCGCTGTGATGTCAATTATGCCCTTTGAGAAACCCGGTTTTCTGTAAAAAACCGGGTTTCTGGTTTTCCTTACACCTGGCGAGCGATGAGGAGCGATCGCCTTTTTATTATCTAGTGGATTTGAAAATCATCGGCTATAGTATAATTAACTAATAACAAAAGGAGTAACTCATGCAGCAAATCCAGATTGCTTTGCCAGACGAACTTGCATCTTCCCTAAAAGAAAAATGGGGAAATTTAGAATGTAAATTAATAGAAATAATAGTAGTAGAAGCTTATCGCGAAGGTTCCATTAGTAGCGGTAAATTAAGAGAAATATTAGGTTTTTCCACCCCTTTGGAAGCCGATAAATTTCTCAAAGCTAAAGGAGTCGATTTAGATTACGATGAAGAGGATTTCATCAGCGATCGCCAAGCCCACCAACAGCTAGAGCAAGAAGGGAAATTAAAAAAGTTATGATCGTTGTCTCGGATACCTCACCCATTTGTTATTTACTACTAATCGGCGAAATTGAACTTTTGCCTCAACTTTACGGCCAAGTTATCATTCCTAGAACAGTTGCAGAAGAATTATCGGACGAGCGATCGCCTACTGTTGTTAGAAATTGGATTAAAACACCTCCCAAGTGGATAATAATTGCAGATATTGCCGTTTATGCGGACAAAGATTTAGATATTCTCAATGCAGGAGAAAAAGCTGCTATTAGTTTAGCTATCAAGGGAGGAGCAAATTTAATTATAATGGATGAAGCTTTAGGCAGAAAAGTTGCCCGGAATAAAGGATTAAAGGTAACTGGATTGCTTGGCATTCTCGATCGAGCTGCCCAACAAAATCTAGTAGATTTTCCCCAAGCTATTGCTGCTCTCAAAAAAACTACCTTTCGTGCTTCCTCAAAGTTGATTGAGTCTCTTTTAAGTCAGTATTATAGCACCTAACGTTCTCTGGTGGAATGGGGCAGCTCAAAAAAGCGATCGCCTTTATTAATAGATAATGAAAGAGTAGGGGCGAATGGGATTCGCTCCTACAGGATTAAGGTATCCTAATCCTGGCCCTGGCTTTCCCATACGACGCTTCCGGTAGGGAGAGCGCGGGACTTCCCGCCAGGAAAGTTAAATTAGACAAACCCGCCCCCCATAGCACATATATGGGGGGCGGGTTTAGATCAATAATGGCTAATCTACCAAAGTTTCTGAAAAAACCCGCCCCTACAAATTTGGCAATGTTAATTTCACCCTGATAACTGATAACTGATAACTGAAAAAACCCGCCCCTACAAATTTTTCAACCATTATTGAACAATTTCTTGCCGGAAATTTTCCCATCCATTCATAGCATCAAGATTAGAAACAACTCCTTTTTCCATCAAAATCACACCATCTGCAAAATCAGTAATTCCATATTCACTACTTTTATAAAGCTCTTCAATCCGAGGTACAATTTTTTCTAGTCGTTGCTGATCGCTCTTAAAAGCTACCTGATACCGATTCAACCGCCACAAGTCAACAATAATATATTTCACCTTTTCCACTTCTTTTGCATCATTCCTAAATTGCATTTTGGGAAACCGCAAAATTGCTCGCCGACTTGATAAATGGGGAATAATATAAGTAGTTGCTGCCACACTAGCATGATCAGGAATTTTTTCTAACAATGGTCGCATTTTACCAACATGCTGCCATTGTTCGGGTGCAGATACATAAACCCAAGGTTGTACTGAATCTGGTACTAAAAAATAAAAAGTGCGATTAGGATTAGAAGTAAAACTAAAAAATAGTGACAAACAAATACAAACTACCCAGAAACGGCGAAACTTTCGTGATGGCAGTCGTGATTTTTGGCATTGTTCAATTGAAGTATTAATACCCGATTTTTTGGTTTTGCTCAAGCCATCTAAATTTTCTAAATTTGAGGAAGTTTTGCCCCCTAAATTTTCCAAACTTGGGGTAGTTTTTCTCCCTAAATTTTCCAAGTTGGCGGGACTTTCAGAATTTTGTTCTTCCCAAACTTGGCTTGCTCGGGGGGCAAAACTATCATCCCCCCAAACTTGGGGGGCAAAATCATCATCTGATTCTCTCTTTCCCCACCATAAAATTGCACCGTAAAATAATCCCGGTACTACTGTCATCGCATAACGAATAGTAATTGACAGTACAGATAAACCTTTGGCAGAAAATAATTTCAGTAAAGGAAACCCGGCAACCATCCAAGCAGCAGGAGCAACAGCAGGCACAAACGCTAGAGGCAACCATTGACCTAATAAATATTTAATAGTACCAAAAAATGGAGTAAAAATTTCGGCTATCAACCGCCAAGGATTACTAATCATACCCCAAATTATTTCCAGAGTGGAAGCTTCCTCACCATCTGCATATTGACCAAATCTTTCCATCATAAATCTCTGGGAAATATCTTCGGAAAATATGGGCATAATTAGATTTGTTAGAGCTACCATGTAAGCAAAACTTATAGTACAAACAGCCAAACCTATTTTGGGATAACGTTTACTTAAAATTAGGTAGAATCCAACTCCAAATAATATTACTCCCGCATCCTCTCTAACTCCTAAAATTAATATTGCTAAAACCCAAAATAAATACCACCAGCGTTTTTCCATCGCCAGTAATAAGCTAAAAACAAACAGAGGTATTTGACAAATATCATGGAAATTTCCCAAAGTCGGACCTATGACTGCATTAGCACTATAAAAACTAATACTAATCATGGCAGATAATTGTGGTTGGAGATATTGTCTAGCTAAAACGTATAATACCAAACCCGCAGCAGTAACAAAGGTAACTTGTAAAACAGTCAGAGTCACAGGAGATGGAAATAAGGCATATATTGGCAACCACAGCAAGAGAGCAGGGGTAAAGTGTTGACCTAGACGATGATAATATACTTCCGAAACTTGGCCTTGGTGAACAACATTTGTGGAGAGAGCTGAAGAGAGGGAACTTTGAAAAAAACGACCGTGCATACTATTCCAATATACTTGGTTAAATATACCTTGGTCGTAGGAGGCATAAAAACTATAGTAGCGGTGCAAGTTTAACAATAGACATAATAAGAAGAAAGCGATCGCCACTATGAACAACATTTTCAGGGACGGATTTTTTTCCTTGCTAACCAAAATTACTCACCTAGACTTAGAAATTGCCATATCAAATTTATCAGAAATTTCAGCAGATAGGGAGTAGGGAGTAGTGAGCAGGAATTAGTAGGGGTGAATAGCATTCGCCCTTATCAGGACATTTCATGGAACGTCCCTACAGGATTAGGGGAAAAGCATTAGTGGCAAAAGCAGATTTTATATAATAAAATGTAAATTATGTCAAGTAACTATTGGATGATTCTGAATATAGTAGTCGAACCAAAGGTGAGACCATTTCTAAATCCTGAAACCCTTTGTTAGTATCCTATTCCCTCTCTTGGTTGATTGGATATGGCGTTCATGTAGTGTCCCGGAAGCAAAGGAGACCCGAAGAGTGCAGAGCTGCTCCGAAGTACACCATCCCAGCCTTCGAGAAGTTTCGCTTTTCATGTCGCGGAGCGTTATCGTATAGGGACTGCTACGCAAACATATCGGCTCAAGTGCTGAAAACAAGCGCTATTGCCTATTCCTTATTCCCTACTCCCTATATTGAATTTGCAGCATCTGTGTCACAATATAAAATAGAAATTAAATTATTTCAGAAACGAACTTTCTGTTAATGGCCATGTCCGATATAAATAATTAGTAATTGATAATGAATAATTAAAACTTATAGTATCAGCATTTATTTCTAATTTTTGAATTGCTAAGTACATAAGCAAAATTAACTACCATTATTTATTCCCACATCACAGGGAATAGATATTTTTCAGCTTGAAAGTGTGTGTAATTAATTCTACATAAGTACTTAAAAACTATTTAGGATTGTTATATCCCTAATGATCAATTACTCCTGAGAATCAATTATTAATTATCTATGATTAATTATCCATTATCCATTATCCATTATCCATTACCTAGAGATTTTGTACAGGTGTCTTCAGAAAAATCTAACAACAAAAGATTACAACTTTTATTGTTTATAAATAAACGCCCTGGGTCTCAAGAAGAAATTCAAGCCATTCATAAATGCCTCAGCAATTTAAAAACAGATTACCCATTTGAGTTTAATGTAATAGATGTAGGAGAACAACCCTACATGGCAGAACATTTCAAATTAATTGCGACTCCTGCTCTACTAAAAATTAATCCGGAACCAAGACAAACCCTGACTGGGACAAATTTAGTGGCGAAGTTGGAGTATTGGTGGCCACGTTGGCAACGTTCCTTGGCAGAATCAATATATGATGATAATTCCCAATTTGAATCACAACCAGTTATTAGCGATCAATTACCTGCTAATTCTATTAATTGTGCTGCTGAGTTAATGGAAATGTCAGACGAAATTTTTCGTCTCAAGCGGGAAAAAGAACAATTGCAAGCTCAACTCAAATTTAAAGACCGCATTATTACGATGTTAGCTCACGATTTACGAAATCCTCTGACGGCACTTTCGTTAGCTTTAGAAACTTTGGAGTCAACTCAAAAAATGGGGAAGAGTGAGTCGGTAAAAAGTTCTGGAAATTTTGCCCAAAGGTTGATTAAGCAAGCGCGTTATCAAGTGCAGGTAATTGATAGAATGATTGCAGATATTTTGGAGAGACCAATTGGAAAAAGTACCAAGTTGCAACTTGAACCTGATAAATTAGATTTGGGAGCATTATGTTTAGAGATAAAAAGAGAGTTTCGAGACCGACTAAAGTCAAAAAAGTTGCAGTTGAGAACAGATATTCCTAATGATTTACCATTGGTTTATGCTGACAGGGAAAGAATACGTCAGGTAATAGTTAATTTGCTTGATAATGCAATTAAGTATACTCCGAAAGAGGGTGAGATTCAGATTATTATTCTTGATCGCACAACTCAAAAGGTGCAAGTGACGGTTTGTGATAGTGGACTTGGTATCCCGAAAGAAAATCGCGATCGCATTTTTGAAGATTCTTTCCGACTCAAACGGGATAAGTCAAAGGAAGGTTATGGTATTGGTTTGGCTTTGTGTCGGCGGATTATTTCATCTCATTATGGTAAAATTTGGGTAGATTCTAGTCCGAATAATGGTAGTTGTTTTCATTTCACTTTGCCTGTTTATAGGTAATTTATTTAATGAATGATAAATAATGAATAATGACAGTAGTTAATAGTCTTTGTTGTTTCTCAGTAATTAAATTATCGACGGGTGTATCATCTTGAGTAAGAATATCACTAATATCGGGTTATATCAGTTCAAAATCTTTAGTTTGATTTGGGAAAGATTGACACTGAGTTGTTTTTTTTAATATCGCTCTTTGTTTGTGATATGGTCATAATTTTTAATTGGGAATTATTATCTCAAGATTAATATTTATGCCTCACATACCTGGAATTTGCCATAATAGAGAAAATAAAAATGTTGGGTTTCACTTAACCGTTCCACCCAACTGACTTTTAGTTGACTAACTACAAAAGTTCATCAGGGTTAATATCTTTCTCCCTGAGAATTTCTGTTAGTCTATCTGCACGTTTTTTTTCTTGTTTAGCACGTTCATCTCTAGTTAATCAAACATTATCAGAATCATCGCACTAACGTAACCAATCATATTTTTTACCCTCAAAAATACCATGCCAAATTGTTAAACCTAATCCGACTTGGGGCAAGAAAAAATTATTCAATTCTACATAACTACCTTGTAATTGATAAACTTGTAAAACAGTTTTTCCCAGCTTTTTTAGGGGAGAAAAAACTGCATAATAACCTACAGCATTCCCAGCATAATTTTGGAGTTTACTCCCTAATTTATTTCCTTTTTTATTAGAGACAATTTCAATGGCTACTTCTGGAGATTTACCAAAATTAAAAGTCAAATAAGAACGATTCTTTTTTTGATTCCAATCTTTGGGTACTTCGATTCCTAAACTGAGGATAATATCAGGTACAAGTGGTGGTTTTTTTAACATCGCAAAAAAGTCCGACATTTGCCATTGCTAAAAATGGTAAATCCGTAGTCAAAGAACTCTATAAAGTAGTAGTTAATAGTCTTTGTTGTTTCTCAGTAATTAAATTATCGACGGGTGTATCATCTTCAGTAAGAATATCACTAATATCGGGTTATATCAGTTCAAAATCTTTAGTTTGATTTGGGAAAGATTGACACTGAGTTGTTTTTTTTAATATCGCTCTTTCTTTGTGATATGGTCATAATTTTTAATTGGGAATTATTATCTCATTCAGGTACATTATATTCTATTATAGATAATTAATAATTATCTCTTATTTAAACTGTGCATGAGGGCTGGTTTGTATAAGTCTGAGAGTAATTTCAGTTATCAGTTATCAGTTATCAGCACCTCTGTCTGTTTGCGCAGCATGACCTAGAGAAGCTAGAGCCTTGAAATACTGAATCGAATATTTTTTTATCCCCTTTCAAGGGGAGGCACATACCCCCATTTTTCTGTAAATATGAAGATTATAGCTAAAACCCGCCCCTACGATAATTAATGAATTAATAATTTAATAATTACCTCAATTTTCAGATATGATATGTGGCTATACTTGAAAAAAATTGGTATATATAAACAATAAACAATAGTAAAACATAATATTATTTTCAGTGAATTATCATTCTGATTTTTATTTACACAAAGAGTGGAAATTAACTTTATTAGCACTATTAATTTTCCCCTTATTACCAACCCTCGGAACATTAACTCTAGTTTTGACAGTTATTAGCACTTTTGTCAAAAAATGGCGTAATATTATTAGTCGTTCTCACAATATCGCTTTAGCTTGTCTAGGTCTTTGGTTGGCGATCGCTAGTTTTTTTGCCTGGAAACCCCAAGAAGCATTTTTAGGATTAGCTAATTTATTACCTTTTTTTGTCATATTTGCTGGTTTGAGTACCATAATTCAAACTCCAGCACAACTACGACAACTCTCTTGGGTAATGGTAATTTCTTCAGTACCTGTAATCATCTTAGGTTTCGGACAATTATTTTGGGGTTGGTCTGGGATCGTAGATTTACAAGTTATTTTTGGTTGGGTACTTGCACCACAGGGCAACCCCCCAGGACGAATTGCTTCCGTATTTATGTATGCTAATATTTTGGCTATTTATCTGACTATTGTATTTATTCTGGGCTTAGCACTTTGGATTGAACAATGGCAACTTTTAGACAAACATAACTTACGCACTCCCAACCAAGAAACCGGGTTTATCAACGACACTTCCTCCTTTGAACAACAAGAGCATCGCGCTCCCAATCAAGAAACCGGGTTTATCAACGACACTTCCTCCTTTGAACAACAAGAGCATCGCCATAAACCCGGTTTCTGTATAAGTCCTGACAACAAAACAAAACAATCTCATCAACTCACAACTACTGTAGTGACACAGCTAATCTTGGGGATTAGGGCGGGTTTATTTAATCTCATGTTTAAACTCGTTAAGTTAAAAAACCAACCCGCTCCTACTATTACAGTATTTAAGATGTGTCAGTCCACTACTAGCAATAACTCAGGTGTTATCAAACTATTGTACAACAGTTCCCTTCAAAAATTTATTTTTCTCACAGTGGCAATGATTAGTAATGGCGTTGCCTTAATTTTGACAAATTCACGGAATGCTTCGGGATTAGTAGTTTTTGCAGGTTTAACTTATGCTATTTATCTTGGTTGGAACTGGTTAATAGGATTAGTAATGGCAGCAGTAGCAACTGTGTTTGGAGCTGCTTTTGCTCCTGCACCTGCGAACAAATGGTTACGAGTTATAGTACCAGAATATTTTTGGGGACGACTCACAGATCGGAATTTTGATCGCCCTGTAGCTACTTTGCGAAGTACCCAATGGCAGTTTGCTGGAAAGATGACTAGAGAAAAACCTTGGTTAGGTTGGGGTTTACGGAATTTTACGCCTTTGTATGAAGCACAGATGCAAACATGGCTTGGTCATCCCCATAATTTGTTTTTGATGCTGACAGCGGAAACTGGTATTCCGGCGACTTTGTTTTTTTGTGGTTGGGTGGGTTGGATATTAGGGAAAGGAGTTTGGTTATTCATAAATTGGTCTGATGTTACAGCAGATTCCAGGTACATGAAACACAGATATTCAAAATTAAATGTCTGTAGTGCAGAGATGACCGCGACAGACTTACCTCACCAAAATGGAATCCGCTGTAATTTTAGAGAAAACCGTCTCATCTTTTTTAGTTATTTAGTAGCTTTTGCTGCCTGTACTATTTTTAATATATTTGATGTGAGTTTGTTTGATTTACGAGTTAATACTATTGGATGGTTGCTTTTAGCTGCAATTTGTGGAAGTCAGGAGTTAAAAGTCAGAAGTCAGAAGTTAGGATTTTACAGCGGTTTTCCTGTATGGTAGACTACAGTAGGGCATGATGACCATTAATATCAAATCCGGTAGTATCAGTAAAATTCATTTCCCGTAGGGGTTTGGTCTCCAATTTTTCGGGAACCGTACCCTCTACAAACTAGAAATCTTACCCAATACTGATGGTAGAACCTTATTCTCCAAAGTAAACGGATTTGATATAAGCTCTACAGATGGTCTGTATTTTCTTATGTTCCCTAAGTCCTGAATTAAATCTTCATAAGTAGTGTAGCGATTTTTCGGGAACCGTGCACCTTGCTTCCGTGGTTATACCTCGCCAAAATGGAATCTCCTTTATCTAAATTTTAAATAAAACATCAGCAAACAAAACATAGAAAAAACACATAAACTTTTCCAAACAAATAACCACCAAGGATGCCACCAAGCTCCAGTTTGTACTTCTACAATATCAGATAAACTAAATAATAAAAATGTGAATGTTGCTACTATTCTATGTAATCTTATTAACTCACAACTTTTAATCGCAGATACAGCAAAAGCACCTGCAAAAATAAACCAAATTCCTGCTTCAATATAGTTACCTTGTCTATAAATTCTTTCTAATATTTCTGCTTCTTGAACAGAATCACTATTTTGCAGTATTAACCATAATCCTATAAATATTCCACCCAATAAAATTAATAAAACAGATAATCTGATAATTACATTTTTATTCATCAATTTTTCCTGAGAAAAAAAGGGGTTTTATCAAAACTAAACTTGGAGATTTTATCTGATATATTTATCAAAAAAAATTGCTAGTGCTAAAAGAATTTCTCTGGAATAAAAAAGAAAGAAACTATTGGAAAAATTAATTATAATAACTAATATCAAATCCAGATTATTATACACAAGTCATTGTGACTGGAACGGAGTACAAGGAAGCAATATCTTAAACTTTTGAGATTGCTTCCTATCGTTGCCATAATCACTGTTCAACCCTACTTTAATAGGACAAAAATATTATTGGATGTAGTTGCCAAAAATCATTGATGATCTTCAATTTTTCCTAATGCTAATGTTTTTTAAACCTAATTCCTAAAAAAACATCATAAAGAAAACTCCAAAAGTTTTTCCCTTGCAACAATCCTAAAGATTGAGGAGAACCTTTAGCATCTAAAAGTGGTTTCATCACTTCATAAGCAGGTTTGTAATTATACCAAGGAATAGAAGGCCACAAATGGTGAATTAAATGGTAATTTTGCCCACCAATTAAAATATTGAGAATAGCACTCGGATAAACTCTCGCATTCAGCCAGCGATCGCGCTCTTCAAAAGGACGATGAGGCAAATAATCAAAAAATAATCCTAGTGCTATACCTACTACTAAAGCAGGGGAAAACCAGTAATTCATAATATAGCCAATAAATCCATAATATATAGATACGCCGATAATGATAAAAACCACTAAACGACTAAAAAACCATTCCCATAGTTCCAACTTTCGCCATAGTCGTCTTTTAAAAAAGAAGATTTCATGGTAAAAGAAACGAGCTGCAATTAACCATAGAGGGCCACCAGTAGAAACAAAATGATCTGGGTCATTTTTTGGATCATTAACATGGGCGTGATGCTGTAGGTGTACCCGTGTAAATACTGGGAAAGCAAAACCTAAAAGTAAAGCACTGCCATGACCTAAAGCAGCATTAACTATGGGATTTTTATGGGCTGAATTATGAGACGCATCGTGAATGACTGTCCCGGCAATGTGTAAAGCTAGTACATTCATTAAAAAGCAGCACCAGTTAGGAAAGTCCCAGCACCAATAACCACAGATTGATAAAATAACTATTCCTAAAGCACTAAAAAACATGAGTAAATCAGTATTTAAGCCTCCAGAAGGGCCAAGTAATTCTCTTGGGACTGTTGTTTGCAGCCCTGCTTCTAACATTGTTATATTCACTCCTCAATATTTATTAATATTTATTTTAAGTAGCATAAAATACATACAGCTTTTTTGTAAAGATATATGAAATAATTCTAAGTTATTTAGTATTTTTATCAAGGGAGAAAGTATAGCAGAAGCCGGAATTTATATCAAATTTCTGAGTATCAGGTTAATTCAATAATAAAGCAGGTTTATAAGTTTACCTGTATGACACAAATCTGGTTATTCAAAGGTAATTTTTCGCTCTTCCTCTCTCATCTTTCTGTTTCCCTGTTTCCCCCCTTTCAAAGCTATACTTGATCAACATAAAACTTGACAAAATACACAAGCTATGTATTAATAATTAACTCAACCCTAACCCCTCCCAATAGGGGAAGTCAGGAGATCGATAAATAAAAGATAGTTCGAGCTACCCATCTCTCCATCTCCCCATCTCCCCATCTCCCCATTTCCCCATTTCCCTATCTCCCCATTTCCCCATTTCCCTATCTCCCTATAGATCTGGTTAGGGATTTTATAAGGGATAGCGCATCATCGGGGAGTAGGAGGAATGTCTTCTGCCTTACCTTCACAGTAAATCTCCCTTCTCAACCGGATTTAGTATAAATCCTGACTTTATTAAATAAATCTAAATTTTTGTTTTTTGTAGGGAAGTTGATCATAATAGTTTGAGAATTTGAAAACCATGTCCCTTCAGGGCATGGAACTGTAGCTCACGAGCAACTTCAGTCGCCTGTAAAAATATCTGATTGCCCTTGACATTTTCGTGGGTTAATTATGGTATTATGTACAGCATCAAAAATATCAAAAGGTAGGTCGAACCAAAGTGATAATTTACCAGTTCAAAGTCAAAGCTAAACCTCAGCAATATGAAGCAATAGATGAGGCCATTAAAACATCTGAATTTATCCAAAATAAGTGCTTAAGATATTGGATGAATAATCAAGATGTGAGTAAATATGACCTTAATAAATATTGCCAAATCTTAGCTAAAGAGTTTAAATTTGCTAACGAACTAAATTCCATGGCTCGACAATACGCTGCGGAAAGAGCTTGGTCTGCTGTATTTAGATTTGACAATAACTGCAAGAAAAAAGTCAAAGGTAAAAAGGGTTATCCTAAATTTCAAAAGCATTGTCGTTCTGTAGAATATAAAACTTCTGGTTGGAAGTTAGCAGTCAACAGAAAAGCAATCACTTTTTTAGATAAGAAAAATATAGGTACTTTGAAATTCATTGGTACTTATGATTTCAACTACTATCAACTGAACCAAATAAAACGAGTAAGGTTGGTTAAACGTGCTGATGGTTATTATGCTCAATTTACTATCCAAATAGATTTACAAATTGAGACTCAACCAACAGGAAAAGGAGTAGGTTTAGATCTAGGAATTAAATCTTTCTTGACATTAAGTAATGGCAATACTATAGAAAACCCCCAGTTTTACAGAAAGTCGGAAAAGCAGTTAAATAGAGCAAATCGTCAAAAATCTAAGAAGTACAAAAAAGGCGCAAAACCGCAGTCAAACAACTACCATAAAGCTAGAAATAGATACGCCCGGAAGCATTTGAGAGTAAGTAGGCAACGCCAAGAATATGCTACTCTCTTAGCATATTGCGTGATTCAATCTAACGATTTGATAGCTTATGAAGACTTGAATATGAAAGCCATGGTAAGAAATCGAAGGCTAGCTAAATCAATTGGGGAGACACCTAGCTTGATTGGTTTCGACCTGTCAAGTCATGGTGAGTCCTTGAACCAGGAATCCCCGTCTCGTAATTAATGGGGAGTGTCAAAGGCTAATTATTTTATAGAGATAATTGAAAATTAAGATATTTATCCTAACTTATCTATTAAAATTATAAACTCATGGAAATACAAAACTGCGTGCGTCGAACTAAAATAGTAGCCACCATTGGCCCGGCCACAAATAAACCTGATATGCTTCGGGAGCTAATTAAAGCAGGCGCTACAACTCTGCGACTGAACTTTTCTCACGGAACCCATGAGGATCATCAACGTAATATTCGTCTCATCCGACAAATATCTTTCGAGCTAAACCAAACAGTAGCTATTCTCCAAGACCTTCAAGGACCAAAAATTAGATTAGGAAAATTTGAAACAGGTTCCATACTCTTAGAGGATGGAGACCCCTTTATTTTGACCAGTCACTTGATGCCTGGAACTCAAGAGATTTCCTCCATAACTTATGAGCATTTGGCAGACGAAGTGCCAGAAGGAGCAAGAATCCTCCTGGATGATGGTAAAGTAGAAATGTTGGTAGAAAAAGTAGATAAAGCAGAAAAAAAACTATATTGTCGAGTTGTTGTAGGTGGTGAACTTTCTAATAATAAAGGTGTTAACTTTCCGGGAGTTTATCTATCAGTCAAAGCACTGACAGAAAAAGATAGAATAGATTTAATGTTCGGTCTCGATCAAGGGGTAGACTGGGTAGCACTGAGTTTTGTTCGTAACCCCCAGGATATGATCGAAATCAAACAACTAATCGCTAATGCGGGGAAAAAGGTTCCTGTAATCGCCAAAATCGAAAAACACGAAGCGATCGAGCAAATGGAAGAAATTTTGGCTTTGTGTGATGGAGTCATGGTGGCTCGTGGAGACTTGGGGGTAGAAGTACCAGCAGAAGATGTACCGCTGTTGCAAAAACGACTAATTTCTACTTCTAATCGAATGGGAATACCTGTAATTACGGCTACGCAAATGTTAGATAGTATGGCGAATAACCCCCGCGCGACCCGTGCGGAAATTTCTGACGTAGCCAACGCAATTATTGATGGTACAGATGCGGTTATGTTATCCAATGAAACTGCTGTTGGTAAGTATCCAATAGAAGCTGTGAAAACAATGGCAACCATAGCTAAACGTATTGAGCAGGATGTGATTACTTGTAATGTTTCTAGCATGAATGATACAGGTCAATCTATCCCCAATGGTATTAGTCAAGCAGTTGCTCAAATTGCCCAACAGTTAGATGCAACAGCTATTATGACTCTAACGAAAACAGGTGCAACCGCTCGAAATGTATCTAAGTTTAGACCAAAAACTCCTATTTTAGCAGTGACTCCCCATGTAGATGTGGCGCGACGGTTACAACTGGTTTGGGGTGTGAGACCATTGTTGGTATTAGATTTGTCTTCTACTGGTCAAACTTTCCAATCAGCAGTTAATATAGCTCAAGAGAAAGAGTTATTATTTGATGGAGATTTAGTTGTGATGACTGCAGGTACTTTACAAGGTGTGGCAGGTTCAACTGATTTAATTAAAGTTGAGGTAGTAACTGCTGTTTTGGGTCAAGGGACTGGAGTTGGTCAAGGGGCTGCTAGCGGTCGCGCTCGGGTTGCTCAAAATGCTATGGAGGTTCAGGATTTTAACCCTGGAGAAATTTTGGTGGTTAATCAGACAAATGCTGAGTATGTTGAGGTGATGCGGAAAGCATCTGGAGTGATCACGGAAGAGGATAGTGTGACGAGTCATGCTGCTGTTATTGGTCTGCGTTTAGGGTTGCCTGTTATTGTGGGGGTCAAAAATGCTACTAATGTGCTTAGAGATGGTACAATTTTGACGTTGGATGCTCAAAGAGGTGTGATTTACTCTGGAGCTCATAGAAGGTAATCATAATGGATCATTGATACAGTGTTTCTCGTTGTTATCAGGTATAACCATCGCGGGCTTTCGGGCCCGCACTACAATAATTTTATCATTTTAATCAGGACTTACGCAGAGGGAACCCAGAAACCCGGTTTTTTTGGAGCGTTTCCTGTTGCTATCAAGTACAAGCGTCGGGGGCTTCCGGACCTGCACTACAATAATTTTATCGTTTGAATCAGGACTTATGCAGAGGGAACCCAGAAACCGGGTTTCTTTGGGTAAATCCAGTTAATATTCCTTCTCCTGTTTCTCATCTTCTGCTTCTACTAATTGAACCAGATTTTCTAAAGCACCGTAAACTCTAGGAAGATTATCTATGGTAAAATTCCCAGAATCTTTGATAAAAGTCTCTGCGACAAGCTTCCCAAACTGCCATAAATTACCATCTGTCACAATCCCATAAACTGCCCTAGGGAAATTATCATTGATTTTTTGTGAGGCGATCAGTTCCGCCAGACATTGACCCCAGCCTTGTTCAAAATCATTTTTCTTAGCTTCAACAACAATGACAATAGGTTTTTCTAGTACGGTTTTACCAAGTTCAGAACGTTGGGAAAAAATATAGTCAGGTGTTCCAGATAGAATTTCATCGTAAGAAATACTTTTCTGAATCCAAAATGAATACTTCTGATAATGTTTCTTATAAACTTCACGCAATAGTGGCGAGATGATTATTTCACAGCGAGATGCTTCTGAAGAAAACAGGTCTATATTTTCTTGATTAAATTCAAAATCTTTGATAAAACTTTCTGAAGGCGAGAGTTGTTGCCTAACTATAAATTTCTCCTCTGAGTATTTGATTCCATACTTTTTTTGTACATCTGAAATTGTTTTAAAATCACTGAAAGCCATATTTCAAGTCCTCTATTAAAGCTTAACCTTTACCACAATTTTCAACTAGGGTTTACTCTATAGTTTCTTGTTGCTGCTAACTTTGTAGGGACGTCCTTATGCAACGTCCCTACTCCCTGCTCTTGTTCCCTACTCCCTACTCCCTAATTAATTAATAACTTAAGAGACTCCCAGTTGAGTACATCTTGCAAAAGAGCTTGATAACCTGCGACATTTGGATGGATTCCATCTGCACAAAGACGCGATCGCCACCAATTTTCTCCCCGACTTAACCATTGTTCAAACACATCCAAATAAGGTATTTGTCGCTGTAAACAAGCTAATCTAGTCGCCTCTTTATATTTATATTGGTCATTATGACTATAATATAAACAACCTTGAAAAGGCATTTTAGTTTCATCAACAGGAACCATTCCCACAAACACTACAGGACAAAGTTGTTTTGATTTATCCAATAACTCATCTAAAATCACTTTAAATTGAAAAAAATCGGTATAGTAACGCCCATTTGGTCTTTGGACTCTCGCAGAATCATTTACCCCTACAGAAAGAAAGATAATATCTGGCTGACGATTTCTTAATTCTCCCCGATGGTGAAACTCATGTTCTAGCCTTTGCTCTACTTGCCAAACTCTGTTTCCACGGACTCCCAAATTATACAATACATGGCCAGAATTATTAGGTACCATCCAATGTCGTCGTAGTCTTTCTACCCAGCCACCACCTTCATAATCCCCAAAACCATAAACTATACTGTCTCCTAAAGCGACTATTTTGAGGGAGTGATGATGAGTCTGAGAAAATTCTCTTGAAGTTGGAGGAGATGCTATTAACATAAGTAATAAAAATTAATTTAATTAATAAATTTTATTAAAATCTATTAATATTTTGTTACACATTAAATTAAATGAATATATTATCATTGACTAGACTATAATTAAAAGTATTTAGTTAAAGTTGTTAATATAGATACATAATAATTAAGACTTATGCAAAAGATTTATTTGACAAATGAATTTCTGAGCGTAATTCCTAATTATTGAGACTAATTTTAAGATTGATCCAAAATGCAAAAGCAACCTAGCGTTAATTCAGCAGAACTAAGTCGTAGAGCTGAGGAGCTAATCAAAGCTTCTTCTAATCGTTACCGGGCGGTAGTACAAGTAGCTAATCGTGCCAAGCGTCGTCGTTATGAGGACTTTGAGAATTTTGATGAGCAAACGGTTAAACCAGTCATCCGCGCTGTGTTGGAAATGTCTGATGAGTTGATGCAGCCAGAAATAATTAGTGACGTTGGCAGTAGTATGGAGTAGTTGGTAGTTAGTCGAGAATAGCCATGAAAAAAAGGCAATGGCTCAAATATTTCCAGATTAGTCTAATAACAACAGTGGTTTGGGCTGGTATTGAACTTTGTTGGACTTCTTTAGCAAGTACAGCAATCCATTCCACTCCTTTATTAGAACATCAGTTTGTCAAAGTCACAAACCACAAAAATTCTCAAGACCCAATCAAAATTGTTCAAAGGCGAATTAGGCCAACTGAAGTGGGGCCGTTTGTATATGAAGAAATGCCTGATTTGCCATTGGAAAATAATTATATATCTCAGGAAACTGGGGAGGTAAAGACAGATGATACTTTAGTATCTCGTTTAATTAGGTATCATTTTTATGTTAAGGGTCGGGCACCAAATTATCGGTTTGATTGGAAATTGACATTAGCAGATTATTTGGGATTTAATGATTATCTAGAATTATCGGTTTATCCAGGCAATAATTCTTTGACAGAAAATCCGATGAAGGGCGATCGCCAAGCGGTTAAAAATTTAACTCGTTCTCAGAGAAATGCTTTAGTTGATAAGTTAGTAGAAATGTTTGGAGGCGACCCCAAACCCCCATCTATACCAAAAATAAATCAGGAAAATAATTCTGGACAGTCAGTTCCAAGAGCGCCGATAGTTCCCCAACCAGGAGATGCAGATTTGCTTAAACCTTAAATTATACCGTTTTAGGAAATTCACAATTAAAAATTGAAAATTGAAAAGTAAGATTTTACGGAAGTCAAAGTTAAAAATTGAAAATTAAAAATTAAAAAGTAAGATTTGATAGACCTAAAACTTTATGGAATTCAAAATTCAAAAGTCAGATTTTATAGACCCAAAACTTTGACGCCGCAGTGATTTGACTCAATTATTCAACATCTCAAAGTTGGAAAACTATTATGGAACGAATAGTCAAAAGTGGAGCTGGTTGGCGGTTAGGTTGGAACCCTCAAGAACTAGATTTTCAGGGTTTAGTGGGAGGGGATGATTGGTCAATAGAACTAACAGCAGAGGAACTAGGTGATTTTTGTCGATTATTAGACCAGTTAAGCAAAACTATTAGTCAGATGGCGGATGAGTTAATGGATGAGGAAAAGATAGCCTGTGAAGCTGAGAGTGACTTACTATGGATGCAAGTGGAAGGTTTCCCTGAAAGTTATACTGTTCAGTTTATTTTAAATCAAGGCCGTAGGGGTGAGGGAAAATGGTCTGTGGAAGCTGTAACTGGTTTAGTCCCAGCAGCAGCCATGTTAAAAATTTTATGTTAGGAAGTAATACTAAATCCGGTAGTATTGGTGTAAAAAGAGTTTGGCAAGGGTAGGAAGTGTGGAGAGTATGGGGAGATATGGTAATAGTTGACAATAGAACATTTTTTTTACCAAATTCAAGGGATTTGATATAACAACTAAGGGAATAGTAAAATATAAATTATCCCTACTCCCTACTCCCTACTCCCTATTTTCGTAACTAATGGGATATTTTTTTACATGAAAGTCCCTTGATGTTGAGCAAGCTACGTTCCATGCTGCGCAACCCTAACGGGAACAATCCAACCTAAATCTACTTATTCCTTTTTACTACTCCCTACTCCCTATTTTCGTAATTATTTGATATGTTATGTGTCAATATGCTATGATTCAGAAATGTGTCTGAAAATATTTTGAGCAAAATAGCTTGTCAAAATATAATAGAACATGATATTCTAGACAAAGATTAACGGGGCGTAGCGCAGCTTGGTAGCGCACCACTTTGGGGTAGTGGGGGTCGTGGGTTCAAATCCCGCCGCTCCGATTCAAAACAAATTTTCAGAATAGTAAGGGCTAATTACAGAAGCCAAATAATTGGACCAACTTAGACAAATATTAAGAAATATTAAAAATCTCCTGATGATTTGCTATCATACACTCATTCATCTAATTTGATTACCATAGACTTTTTTTCATGGTTTACCCGTTTAAATGCAATCAATCAAAACCAAATTAAAAGTTAACAATAAACAAAAAAGGATACTGGCCAAACACGCAGGTGTGGCTCGTCATGCTTATAACTGGGGATTAGCGACTTGTATTACTGAGTACGAAGAGACCTGCCAAGGGAAGGCAGACTCCCGACCTGGCCACACCGAGCTAGACCTTTCTACTAGCAGAGTGAAGCTGGCAACAGGCCCCAACCAGAGCGTATAGTGGTAGGCACACTGGGGGTAATGGGGAGACGGCATGGGTATCGGGGCGGAATGTCCTGAAAAAGCGTCTTAAACCACGGCAAGAGCCACCTCTTATCTCTTGACCGCACACGAGGAACTCCCGCGTCAATATTTTAGCGTTAGACGCATCCCTGGGAATCGTGTAGGCGACATTGGACAGCCCTAAACCGTCAAAACAATCTGTAACTCGGAACGAGGAAAAAACAGCAAGTAAGTCTGGTCATGTTGGTTTTGTGGTCAGTAGGAGGGAAGCTCGGAACTCTTGCTTGACGGGTAGGATGGGGGGAACACTCATTGCCCCCGGAAGCCCTTGAAACTGCATTATGGGAGAGAGATGATATTTGGGCACATGGCTAGACCATAGTGAAATTTCCCCTAAAAAGGGCCTTGTTAGACACATGATTCAACTTACCATAAGTGTAAGCTTTATCAAATAATATATACGAGTCTTCCTAGTAGATATCATCCCAAGTTAAAGCGATCGCCTCTTCCGGTCCGCAACCCGTGTAGGCCAAAAAAGTAAGATAGGGGTGATAAAAAGACTGTTTATCATTAGTTTCAAAATAGTTTAAGATAGCATTCACTTCAGCCTGGCCCCAGCCTGTTTACTTTTACTCTCTGTATCAGTCTTCTTCCACAAGGTTTCTTTTGGCTTTTTAGGCTCATGTCTCAATGAATACTTGGCCAAAGTAGTGTCCTATTCTCCAAAACCCAAAGCTGCTTTGTTGATATCTGTATCAGTTTCCTTAGCTTTGGCTTTCGCTAAGTTAAGTCCACCTTCCGTATTGATGGCACAGACAACTAGAGATCGCCTCATACCCTCAAAAGTCCACCTGAGCCTATAATAACTTTTGTAAACTTCGATGTTGACCCCACCTTGTTTCCATGTATTTTGTCTTTTATTTTTTGCCATAAGCATAAGCATATACCGAATTTGTACCAATAAAGGAAAAATCTAAATACTAAAGCCTATAAAGGCTCTAGTATTCCCCTTATTGCTGGGCATTTGCTTATTTTGGAACTCTAAATTGAATTGACATACTCCCGACGGGCTGACGCGAAAAAGAGCGATTATTCAGCCAGAGAAGCCCTGATCGCTGTTTATACAGAGATGATGTCCTCTCGCTGTGTTAAACTTTACAATAACAAAATTATTCTAGCTTGTCAAGGGCTTATGAAGGTATCCGAATCCTGGCCCTGGCTTTCCCATAGGACGCTCCCCTGCTGGAGAGCGCGGGACTTCTCGCCAGGGAAGTTAATTTACAGTAAAAACCAGGTTTTACCACTTTGGGGTAGTGGAGGTCTTGGGTTCAAATCCTGTCGCTCCGATTAAAAGGAAATTTTCACGAAGATAGAGTAGTGTCGTCACAGCTCTGGTTAAAACAGCAAGAGAGAATGAATAGTATCCTACAGGATGCTTATTCGTTTTCTATTTTCACATTTTTAAAGCCAACATAACACTCATCAGCAATTTTTGATGAAAGCTTAATTTTTGTGCTAGAAGTAGGAAATTAAGTCAATATCAGATTAGAGATTTTCACTGCCTTCTGGTAATATATATATTTTCTTTTAAATCAGATAAATCAGAAGTAGAAGAAAATCTAAAAATAAAAAATAAAAATATAAATTGATATGAGTGTTAGAGTTCGTTTAGCCCCAAGCCCAACAGGAAATTTACATATCGGTACAGCCAGAACTGCTGTCTTTAATTGGTTGTTTGCACGGAACCAAAAGGGAAAATTTATCCTGAGAATAGAAGATACAGATGTAGAGCGATCGCGTACAGAATATACAGACAATATTATGGAGGGACTAAGCTGGTTAGGATTAGAATGGGATGAAGGGCCATTCTATCAGTCCCAACGTTTAGAACTATACCAGAAAGCGACTCAAGAATTACTAGACAAAGGATTAGCTTATCGCTGTTATTGTACAGCAGCCGAACTAGAGGAAATGCGGGAAGCCCAGAAAGGGAGAAAAGAAGCACCCCGCTACGATAACCGCCACCGTAACCTCACACCGAAACAACAAGCAGCATTTGAAGCAGAAGGAAGGGAGCCAGTAATTCGCTTCAAAATAGATGATGAGCGGATAATTAGCTGGAATGATATGGTTCGGGGGAAAGTAACCTGGAAAGGCAGCGATCTAGGTGGAGATATGGTTATTTCTAGGGCTGCAAGTGGGGGTAAAATAGGACAAGCTCTCTACAACATGGCAGTGGTAGTAGATGATATGGATATGAAAATTACCCATGTGATTCGGGGTGAAGACCATATTGCTAATACAGCTAAACAAATATTATTGTATGAAGCCTTAGAGGGAAAAGTACCAATATTTGGGCATACTCCTCTAATTTTGAATAAAGAAGGGCGAAAGTTGTCAAAACGGGATGGAGTAACTTCAATTTCTGATTTTAAAGAATTAGGTTTTACTCCCGAAGCGCTAGCAAATTATATGTGTTTACTTGGGTGGACGCCTCCAGATGCAACCCAAGAAATATTTACTTTAGCAGAAGCAGCAGAAAAGTTTAGTTTTGTCAGAGTGAATAAAGCAGGTGCTAAGTTTGACTGGGATAAGTTGGATTGGATTAGCAGTCAATATTTACATAGTCTACCAATAAAAGAACTGACAGATAAATTAATTCCCGTTTGGCAAAAAGCAGGATATGAATTAGATCCAAAAGGCGATCGCTCTTGGTTAGAACAACTAACAACATTAATAGGACCAAGTTTGACTCGTCTGGTAGATGCAGTGGAAATGAGTAAGTTATTTTTCTCGCGTACTGTAGAACTGGATGAAAAAGCAGCAGCACAAATGCAGGATGAAAATTCTGTTAAGTCTATTATTTGTCTTCTAGAAATGATAGATGTTGATGCACCTCTGGAAGTTAGTGATGCACAGCAAACTATTAAACAAGTTACTCAAAAGGTTAATGTCAAGAAAGGTATTGTGATGAAATCCTTGAGAGCATCTTTAACAGGTGCTATGCAAGGGCCTGATTTAATTCAGTCATGGTTATTACTGCATCAAAAGGGTTTTGATATATTAAGGTTTCAAAAATCTCTAGGCCAGGAAATTGAGAAAAAGAGTATAACAGAGGAAAAAGAGACAAAAACCTCAGTTTCAACTAACCAAACTCCAGAACTGACTGTAGAAAAAGGGAGAAAAATCTCAGCATCACCATCATTAGCAACTCTTACTCCAAAAGTTGCTACTCCAACTACTCCTCCGGTAGTAGATAAAGGTAAAGCACCAGAAACTAAAACTGTAACTCCAACTACTCCTCCGGTAGTAGATAAAGGTAAGGTAGCAGAAACTAAAGTTGCGACGCCAACTACTCCTCCGGTAGTAGATAAAGATAAGGTAGCAGAAACTAAAGTTGCGACGCCAACTACTCCTCCGGTAGTAGATAAAGGTAAAGCACCAGAAACTAAAGTTGCGACGCCAACTACTCCTCCGGTAGTAGATAAAGGTAAAGCACCAGAAACTAAAGTTGCAACTTCAGCAACTTCTACTCCGGTAGTAGATAAAGGTAAGGTGGCAGAAACTAAAGTTGCGACGCCAACTACTCCTCCGGTAGTAGATAAAGGTAAAGCACCAGAAACTAAAACTGTAACTCCAACTACTCCTCCGGTAGTAGATAAAGGTAAAGCACCAGAAACTAAAGTTGCGACGCCAACTACTCCTCCGGTAGTAGATAAAGGTAAGGTAGCAGAAACTAAA
>NZ_JAYKGW010000089.1:0-17090 GCF_035285525.1 Okeania sp.
GAACCCATTTGGGGTCTTTACACGCATTGAGGATTGGGAGTCAGGAGACAGGAGACAGGAGTCAAGAAATCGAGAAGTAAAATAGGGAAAAAAGTATAAAAATAGTTCTATTATGCACCATCTCCCCTACTCCCCTACTCCCCTACTCCCCTACTCCCCTACTCCCCCCTGTTCCCTGTTCCCTGTTCCCTGTTCCCTGTTTTTAAGGATCAATAGGTACAAAGTCATACCCAGAACCAGTGTTCTGCACTTCCACTAACTGAATATCACCATCATAGTCCCCAGTATCTAAAAATTTAACAGTTGCAAACGCTCCAGGTGAAGAAAAATCTGATGATAATTTCTCCTGAACACCTTCACGAGTTGGTTCAGTTTGATCATTAATTGCTTTCGCCAGAGCGATAGTTGCATCATAGGCAGTAATAGTTCGCCAGCTCACTTGTGAAGTTCCCCAAAGTTTTTGAGCGCGATTGAGAAAATCTGAGTTTTGGTTATTTGCATCAATGTGCCATGCTACTGCTACAATTATTCCTAAAGCATTTTGATCTTGCTCAATAGTTTTGGAAGAATAGACAGCATCTCCAGCTACTATTGGGAACCTTCTTTTGTTAACCCGGACTATTTCCAAGGCTTTACTTAAATCACCAGAAGTTGGAGCTAGCACTACTAACAAATTTTCTGAATCTTTATCTTTTTCTGCTTCACTGAGAACATTAGCTGCTTTCTCCCCCCAGTCTGAAGAGTCATCGTCTAACCATTTAGATAGATCGCAATTATCGTCATCCGCCAGAATAATATTCGAGTTTCCAAATTCATTCCTAAATTTTTCTCTTAGTGATTTGCTGTAGTCATTATCTGAGTTATAAAACACTACCGCTTTTTCTACGTCTAACTTATCTTTAGCATATCTGACTAAAGCTTCTGCAGCCACTTTATCACTCGGTACAGTACGAAAAAAATAAGGAGTACCTGTCAAAGAAACAGAGGTACTGGTAGGAGAAATATATACAAGTTGAGAATTTTTATACATATCCGCTACTGCTTTAGAAGCTTCACTTGAGTAATGTCCAACCACTCCCAGTATTTCTTTTCTCTTCCCTAACTCTGTGGCAACTTTTTTCGCAGTTTCTGCATCATTATCATAGATTGTATCATTATCATCACTAGCAATTGCTATCTTCAGCATTGCTCCATTTCCTCTTAAATCATTATTCTTCTGGTTCCAGTCATACTGAGCATGGGCAACTCCACGCAAAACTTCCAAAGACTTGGGTAACTCACTGCTGAATGGCATAGATACAGCTATTGTAGAGGGCTTTTTAATTTTTTCAATTTCTAGGTTATTCAGAAAAATTCGAGCTTCTGGATCGTTAGGTTCAGATTTCAAGTAATCAGTTAAAATTCTGATGGCAGTATCAAATTGCCCATTCGTTATTGCAATAACTGCTATTTCTCTTTGAGGATTAAAGCTCTCTTTAGGAGGTGCTAAAGATTTTTCTCCAAATGTAATCCGCTCTGAAATATTGCTACTATTATCTGAAAGAGTTTCACCATTATCTGGAATAGTCTTACTACTTGATTGAGTATTAGAATCACAAGCAGCGACGCTAAAGACTATGAAACTAAGGAGTATCAGTCTTAGCAGTTTAATTCGTAATATTCTGTTCATAAATAAAAATTCAGATCAAAGTCAATTAATATTCGTTTTAAGGAGAATTAAATTATGCAAAAAAAAAGAAGTTGACAGATTTGGTAACTCTCTTCAGATCATAATTTACAGCCAGCAACCTTAGTTAAAATGAAAATTTTATTTTCATAGTTACTGGTGGGATGTCCGTTGGGGAGATGTCCCTTGGGAGCATCTATCGTAAACTTCAGGTTCTCCTCCTGCAAGAGGTAGCCATTACCATCCTCATCTGTACCTGTTTTCCATCCTACAGCGATCGCGAACCGTCGCAAAGCCCGAACATCTTCATCTCTCACAGCTTTCAGGGTATCCCCATTTTCTTGAATCACCTCAAGTTGAGAAGTGTAGCCAAATTTACCGTTCGATCTTTCTCTCCAAATTTGATTTATTCGTTGCAAATCTGAGCAAGAAAAATTATTTGCCTCTTCTTTAGATATGTAAGAATAATTTCCATCTCGATCGCCAACTTGGTTAATTAATTGCCAATTTTGTTGATCTGCTTTGCGCCATTTTCCTGCTGCTGCGAAATCATCCAAATGCTTGTACATTGCTTCCACATCTTTTCCCACTCCTGCTTCCATGACTCCTTTTGAGAATATAGAAGTAAGAATTACAAAAGCAAGAACACCGAAAGCAATAATACCAGAAAAAATTCCCAAACGTTTCATAGAAACAGGGGTTTTACCTATATTCTTTAATTCGGTTATCACTTCATCAACATTTTGATAGCGACTTCTCCAGTCATACAATACCATTTTATCCAGAATCAGAGCCAAATCCTTACTCACATCAACTTGGTTTTTCCAAATAATTTCACCAGTGGATGGATTTTCGGGAAACTTATTTACCCGCATTCCAGTTAATGCCTCAATAGCGATCATTCCTACAGCATAAATATCACTACAAAATTTAGGTTTACCTGCTGCTTGTTCGCTAGGCATATATCCAGGAGTTCCTATTACCATTGTTGTCATTGTATGACCTCCACTGGTTACAGTTAATCCTTTAATTTCTTTAACTGCCCCAAAATCTATCAAAACAATTTTGCCATCAGATTTTCTCCGCATAATATTCTCAAGTTTTAAGTCACGATGAATTACATTTTGCTGATGTACATATTTTAAAACTTCTAAGATTCCAATTAATAGTTTAATAGTCTCATTTTCGGTAAACTTTTTATTAGGATCGATCTCTTTTGTTAAGTTATTTTCTGCAACAAATTCTTGTATTAAATAAAATTGTCCTGCCTCTTCAAAATAGTCAAAAAACGTAGGTATCTGATTATGTTTACCCAAGTTTTTTAAAGCTTTTGCTTCTTTTTCAAATAAACGTTTAGCAAGTTGAAAAACTTCAGGTCGCTGGTCTAATGGAGTTAGTTGTTTAACCACACATTGAGGATGATGAGAATGGGATAAATCAATTGCTAGGTAAGTAGTTCCAAAATTACCTTGTCCTAACTGAGATTTAATTTGATAACGATTCCTAAGTATTCTGTTAATCATTTTTTTTTGGAGAAAGTTAATTCTAATCTTTTACATCAACTTGTATAAGGTAGATTTCGTTTACTTAACAATCATTAAATTGGGAATTTTGACAGTTGATACACATCAAGAATACTATCATAAATTACTTTTGAATTTTGAATTTTGAATTTTGACTTGGGGGTGGCGCTGCCTCATATTTTGCCAAAGGTCCAGTAGTGCGTTAGCGAAGCGTAACGCACCAACTATCTTTCAATAGACCTCCAATAATAAAAACATAAAATCAATTTTCTTACAGAAATTATTAATTCTTTCTCTATAATTTCTACTCTCTTTTTTCTGGAAATATCTAATCTTTCGGTGCGTTAAGCTTTCCTAGGGAATGCTGCGCAAACGCTTTTCATGTCGCGCAGCGAAACACACCCTACTGGTTACTCTGGCAAAATAAGAACAAATCAATGATATATGTAAGTTAAAAAATCGTCCCTCAAATTAGCCAAGTTATCTAAAATTCTTAGATAATAGATTTGTCACCAATAGTTTTAGGAAGTAGACAATGACCACATCTACCCAATCTCCCTCCTCTCCCAACTCTTGGCAAATGAGCGATCGCGAACGTGCCAATCTCCAAAAAGTCACTCTCTATGACAATGTTCAATCTCTCCCAGAAATATGGCCTTTAGCTGCCCAATATTTCGGCAAAACTACTGCCCTATATGACCCCCACGCCACACCAGAAGTAAAATTTACCTACGAAGAACTCAATCAACAAATTCAAAAGTTTGCTGCTGGTTTACAATCCTTGGGGGTTGTACCCACAGACAACAACACATCTCCACCGCCAAGAGTTGCCTTATTTGCTGACAATAGTCCCAGGTGGATGATAGCTGACCAAGGTATTATTATGGCGGGTGCAGCAGATGTAGTTAGAAGTGGCACTGCTGATGTAGAAGAATTGGTTTATATTCTTCAGAATAGTGGCAGTATTAGTTTGGTCGTCGAAAACTTGGCCCTGTTGCAGAAATTGAGCGATCGCCTCCAAGACCTACCTATACATTTAGTTATTCTCCTATCTGAGGAAGACCCAAACCCTGACGGCAGTTTACCCGTAGTCAAATTTTCCCAAGTCATTGCCACAGGAGAAGACCGCTCCCTTAAACCAACCAATCAAAATCTGGAAACTCTCGCTACCCTACTCTACACTTCCGGAACTACAGGTAAACCCAAAGGAGTAATGCTCACCCACGGCAACTTGCTCTATCAAATCAATAGTATAGGTGCAATTTTACAACCAGAACCAGGAGAATGCACCTTAAATATATTACCAACATGGCATAGTTTTGGTAGAACAGGAGAATATTTTTTCCTCTCCCAGGGGTGTACCCAAATTTATACTAATAAGCGTTATCTAAAAAAGGATTTCCAAGAACACAAACCCCACTACGTTATGAGCGTGCCCAGGATTTGGGAATTAATTTATGACGGAGTACAAAAACAACTACGGGAACAACCAGCAAATAAACAAAAATTAGCCAACTTTTTCTTCAATATAAGTCAGATGTATATTACATCTAGGCGTATTAGTCAAGGATTAGTTTTAAAACTTAACCAACCCTCTCTATTTGAGAAATTGTTGGCTACCTTAAAAAGTTGGGTATTATTACCTCTTCATATTTTGGGAGAAAAAATTGTCTATCAAAAAATCCGTCAAGCTACCGGAGGTCGGTTAAAATTTGCTGTTAGTGGGGGTGGTTCCCTAGCAATGCACCTAGAAAATTTCTTTGAAGCAGTTGGTATAGATTTATTAGTTGGATATGGTTTAACCGAAACTTCCCCAGTTTTGACCGCTCGATACCATTGGCAAAATTTGCGGGGGTCTGCTGGCAGAAGTCTTCCGGGAACTGAGATTAAAATAGTAGAGCCAGAAACTGGCAAAACTTTACCTCCGGGAGAGAAAGGAATAGTTTTAGGGAAGGGTCCACAAATTATGGTTGGTTATTATCAAAATCCTGAAGCAACCAAAAAAGTTATTGACTCAGAGGGTTGGTTTAATACAGGCGATATTGGTTGGATGACTCCTAGAAATGATTTAGTCTTAACTGGACGAGCAAAAGATACAATTGTTTTGACTAATGGGGAGAATATTGAACCTCAACCGATTGAGGATGCCTGTGCCCGGAGTCAATATATAGACCAAATTATGTTGGTGGGGCAAGACCAGAAATCTCTGGGGGCTTTAATTGTACCAAATGTTGAGGCTGTGCAGTTATGGGTTAATCAAGGTAAAACTTCAGAGTCATTACCACAAATTGACTGGAATAGTCAAGCAATTCAAGATTTGTTCCGTCAAGAATTGAATAGAGAGGTAAAAAATCGTCCTGGATATCGGCCAGACGATCGGATTGGATCATTTAGCTTGATTTTGGAGCCATTTACAATAGAAAATGGCATGATGACCCAAACCATGAAGATTAAACGTCCTATTGTCACGGAGTATTACCGCGATATGATTAACGGAATGTTTAATTAATTAGGGAGTAGGGAGTAGGCAGTAGGGCAGTAGGGGAGGGAGTAGGGGAGTAGGGGAGTAGGGGAGTAGGTAGGGACGTTTTGCTGGGCAAAATGAAACGCATTTTTGTTATGCAACGTCCCGACAGATTCAAGAGGAATAGGGAGTTATAGAGGAGTTACACGGTTCCGGATAAATCGGATTTCTCGGAAACCGTAAAATTATCCCTTGCCTAACTATGCCCAACTCTTACCTAAATACTAAATTTTTCAGCCTTCTGAGGCAAAAATCTGGTACTTTTTTTGACCTAAAAATCCTCAAACCTTTATCTATCAATGCTTCTATATTTAATCAGCTAGCCCTAATTAATTAGGGATTAGGGCAGAGCTTTTTATTTGTTTGCCTAAAATGGTAACTTTTTGCTAGTTTAGAACTACAAAAGGTTGCACTTTTTTTTGCTCCCAAAAGGCTACAGAATCTACAAATAAATCCTATTAGATTTTATCAGCAAACCCTAATTATTTTTGATTTAGTTTTTTGATCGAAATCATCTAAAATCAAACTAATTAGGGAGTAGGGAGTAGGGAGTAGGGAGTAGTTAGGAGAAATAGGATTTAGAAATCCTAACCTTTGCTTCAACTGCTATGTTACCTCAAATGTACAAACAGAAATAAACTGAAACAGAAAATTTTATGGAATATTCTCAAACACAATTACTTCTAAAGCGAGCAATTAATGTTAAAGTGGTTGTTACTCCACGTTGGAAAGAAGAAGCTCAACAACAATTGCAAGCTCAAATTAATAGTTTAGATAGCCAATTACAGCAGCTAGAAATGCAAGGACAAAAGGCAATTTCTGAAATTCAAAAGCAAAGTGTACAACCTCCAGGTCCCCAAATCAAACAGCAAATTGAAAATATTCAATTGCAGGTAAATCAAAAGAAAAATGAACTTTTGGAGCAGAAAAATCAAGCTCTACAACAATTACAACAAGTACAATCATTAGAACTAGAACAACAAGTTAATCAAGGTCAAATAGAAAGTGTATTTACGGCAGATATTGGAGATAATTTGGTCAAAAAAATGCAAGTAGAAATTCTGCTTCGGGATGGAGTAATTGAAGAAGTACGGGGTGATGTTTAAAAGAAAATTTATAAGTATTCAGCTATTAGCTACTAGCCTAAAAATTTGTGCCTAATTTATTTAGGTATCTTGATTGCGGAGTATTTCCAAACAGAAAAACTTGGGTTGAAATTTCTGACTCCTATAATTCTTATAATATTGAATTTTAGGAAGGGTTGAAATATCCTTCAGAAAAAAACCTGACCGCTGATTGGTGAACTGCTAAAGGCTTTCTTATATGATATTGAATTTGAGAAGGAGTTGAAATCCTCTTGTCAAAAAAAGCTGACTGCTGATTGCTGAACTACTGAAGGCTTTCTTCTATGATATTGAATTTGAGAAGGAGTTGAAATCCCCTTCTCAAAAAAGCTGATTTCTGAAGTCTTTAAATAGCCTTTAGATATTATCTTTCTACTTCAATAGTAGTCAGCTAATAGCTAATTCCATTTACAAATTTGCTCGAAAAAAAACGAAGGAAAACTAACATGATTAACGACATATTTATGCCTGCTCTAAGTTCCACTATGACCGAGGGAAAAATTGTTTCTTGGCAAAAATCCCCTGGTGATTGGGTAGAAAAAGGTGAAACCGTCTTAGTGGTAGAATCAGACAAAGCCGATATGGATGTAGAGTCCTTTTCCTCTGGATATTTGGCCACAATAGTTGTAGCCGCCGGAGATGTTGCTCCAGTAGGTTCAACCATAGCTTTATTGGCCGAAACTGAAGCAGAAATTGAACAAGCTAAACAGCAGGGAGGAGCTACAGCAAAGCCAGAAACAACTTCTGATACTGCATCTAGCTCTGGAACTGCTGTTGCCACAGCTCCCGCTACTACAACAACAGAAGTCCAAGATAATTCCAGTCTTCGTAATGGCCGGGTTATTGCTTCTCCTCGTGCCCGGAAATTGGCCAAAGACTTGAAAGTAGATTTGAATACCCTCAAAGGTACTGGTCCTCATGGTCGTATTGTGGCAGAGGATGTGGAAAAAGCAGCGGGTCGTACTCCGACGACCGTAGCTGTATCGGCAAAAACTGCTACTCCTGTCGTTCCTACTCAACCATCTATTCCCGCACCTCCGATACCATCTGCACCTCCGACCCCAGTAACTCCTGGTCAAGTTGTGCCAATGAATACTTTACAAAATGCAGTGGTACGGAATATGATGGCAAGTTTATCTGTACCTACATTCCACGTTGGTTATACGATCGCCACAGATAATTTAGATGGGTTATACAAACAGATTAAATCTAAGGGTGTCACCATGACTGCTATGTTAGCAAAAGCGGTAGCAATGACTTTACAAAAACATCCTTTGCTAAATGCTGCTTATGTGGAACAGGGTATTCAGCATCCTGCCGGAATTAATATTTCTGTGGCCGTAGCAATGCCAGATGGTGGTTTAATTACACCAGTATTACAAAATGCGGACAAGATGGATATTTATTCTTTGTCTCGTACTTGGAAAACTTTAGTAGAAAAGGCGCGGGCAAAACAGTTACAACCAGATGAATATAGTACGGGTACTTTTACTTTATCTAATTTGGGAATGTTTGGGGTAAATACGTTTGATGCTATTTTACCACCTGGTCAAGGTTCCATTTTAGCTATTGGTGCATCTCAACCTCAAGTAGTGGCAACTCCTGATGGGATGCTGGGAGTTAAGCGACAAATGCAGGTGAATATTACTTGTGACCATCGCATTATTTATGGTGCTGATGCTGCTGCTTTCTTACAAGATTTGGCAAAGTTGATTGAAACTAATCCTCAGTCTTTAACTATGTAGTAGACTGACACATCTAATGAGTGTGCATGGGGTAGGGGCGGGTTTGATCAGAGATTTTCATGCTTACTCTAAGATTTACAGGACTAAAGCCATGAACGCTATTGGTAGTGTATTGTTTCATCTAAAATGATGCAATAGGTAGGGGCGGGTTTGATCAGAAATTTTCATGCTTACTCTAGGATTTACATAAACCCGCCCCTGAGAGGTGGCTCAGATGATATGGGGGGGGTTGATCTGAGAAACCCATGAAAACTCGTTAACTCACTTGTAAAACCCGCCCCTACAGTATCTTATCTAATGCACAGTTTTAGCTGAAACACTCCAGTAGGGTGTGTTAGCGGATATCGTAACGCACCAATACGCCATGTATAGTGCCTTTGCGCAAGTCCTAATTTACATAAACCTGCCCCTAAGACGGTGACTTATATTATGGGGGTGGGTTTAGCTGACAGAAGTATGAAAAATCCTTAACTTTCGTTGTGATTTTTCGGGAACCGTAACCCTCCCCTACAGAGTCTGATTCCCTAATGCACCATTTTAGGTGTGTCGATTCAGTAGTTTCTGTTAAAAGAAAACGGGTTTATTACCGTGATCTTGTTGTTATAACCACGAAATTTTCTTCATAAAGCGGGTTTCTATGTAAGTCCTAATAATATCAAGCTTCTTCTTTCCTTTATTTTTCGCTGAAAATATTGTAGTGCGGTTATCTTGCCCGTATGAGGTGTACTTCACAGGTAGTGGAAAGCGCTATAATATAAATGGGAGTTACGCAAACCAACCAAAGAAAACGGGTTTATTACCGTGATCTTGTTATTGTAACCATGAAATTTTCTTCATAAACCCGGTCTCTGCGTAATATCATGTCCGGTTAAATAGTTACACTTAATCCCCTCTTCCCTCCTTTGAAAGGGGGGATACAGAAGGAAATATTAGTTCACTTCTACCTTCTACCTTCTACCTTCTACCTTCTACCTTCTACCTTCTACCTTCTACCTTCTTAACTTTAAAATTATGAAAGCAGTTTTAATGACATCTCCAGGGACGCCAGAAGTTTTACAAGTGCAGCAAGTTACTGACCCAATAATTGAAAATGATCGGGAAATATTAGTCAGTTTAAAAGCTGCTGGAGTAAATCCTATTGATACTAAGTTACGCACTCGTGGTACTCTTTACCCAGACCAAATGCCAGCTATTTTAGGATGTGATGGAGCTGGTATTGTCAAAGAAATTGGTAAAAATGTACAAAAGTTTCAAGTGGGAGATGAAGTTTATTTTTGTAATAGTGGTATTGGATTAACTTCAGGAAATTATGCCGAGTTAGCTGTTGTAGATGAAAGATTTGTCGCCAAAAAACCAACTTGTTTAAGCTTTGTTGAAGCTGCGGCTGCACCATTAATTTTAATTACTGCTTGGGAATCTTTATATGACAGAGGAAATTTACAACCAGGTAGAAAGGTTTTGATTCATGGTGGTGCTGGTGGTGTTGGTCATGTAGCTATACAGTTGGCAAAGTTACAAGGTGCTGAGGTTGCTACTACTATTAGTTCAGAAGAAAAAGCAGATTTTGTGAAAAAATTAGGTGCAGATTTAACGATTTTTAAGGATACTAATTTTGTCGAAACTATTTTAGATTGGACTGATGGAGAAGGGGTAGATTTAGCTTTTGATACTATTGGCGGAAAAGTTTTTTATGACACTATTCCAGCCGTGAAAGTTTATGGTGATTTAGTAACAATTTTAGAGCCAAATTATAGCTTGGGAAATTTGAAAATTGCTAGGCAAAGAAATCTCAGAATAAGTTTAGAATTAATGTTAACTCCAATGATGAAAGGATTGACTGAAGCTCAAGAAGATCAAGCTAAAATTTTGCAGCAATGTGGGCGGTTATTTGAACAAGGAAAACTTAAGATTTCTGTGAATAAAACTTTTGCTTTGGATGATGCCATAGAAGCACATCGAATGTTAGAGGGAGGTTCGATGATTGGTAAGATTGTTTTGACTATTTAGGGCTTGTTGATGAAATATCAAAATTTTGACGAGCTTAAGGTTTGACCATTTTCAGATACTAATAAAGTACCAGCTTTTAGGTAGTAATGCTTCAAAAATCTAGGATTTTTGGCAACATAAGGGTAGAAAATTCAGGAACGATTTTTCTGATTACTTCTTCTGTAATGACTATTCCTTCTGGATTCTGGATTCTGGCTTCTGGCTTCTAGCTCTACCACTGATACTTTTTCAGCAAACCCTATTTAGGGTTTGCGCTTCTTCAGTCTTTTTTTAGGGTAGGGACGTTGCATAGTCCCTACGGGAGCGGGGGAGTAGGGGAGTAGAGAAGCAGGAAAGTAATTTTTTTTTGCCCAACGATGAGCCGAAGATGGTAAATTTTTGATTTTTCAGGAACCGTGCATTAAGCAGCTCAAAAATAGGTACTTTTTCCCTACCTAAAAAGGCTAAAAATTTTATCTGTCAATACTTTCATATTTCCATACGCAAGCCCTAAATAAGGAACTTCAGCTAACACAATATGTGACAATAAAATTTGTTGTTGCTGCCGATAAACTTCTGCTACTTCAATCAATATGTCTAGCATTAGTTATATTCATCAAAGCTACCACAAAACCAGTATCTACTACACAGAGACCTCTTGTAAAATATCCTCAGAATTAGTAGCTAAATCTGGGGAACCAGCAAATAAACCAATCAAAGAATCGCCCTCAGAATAGTCATTTAGATTGCCTGATTCTAAATTGAGTTATTGTTCAAAATTAGAAGCTTCTGTTAATTTTCGCATTTGAACCACGATTTTTTCTAATAACCATATTTTCTCCTCCATAGATAAGTTATTAATTGCATTTTCTAGTTATAGTAATTTGGACGAAACCATTGGCAATAGAATTAGATTAACGAAAGGGATTATAACACAACTGATGTTAATTTAGTTGGTAGCGTTCCATAGAAAAATACTTTTGAAAATGTCGTAATAGACTATGGAAAAGAGTCAGTAGAAAACAAAAAAATTGACTCTATTTTCAACTATACTATTTAGGGCTGGTTGATTAAATTAGGACTTACGCAAAGGGACTATATATAGGGTATCGGTGCGTGACACTGACGTTAACTACTAATAGCGTTCATGGCTTTAGTCCTGTAAATATAAAAGTCTTTTAAGGCAAATATTTCTGTACAACGCTCCAACCTGTCAAAGACACTGTGGCAAAACTAAATAATAGAATAATATTCGTAGTAATATGGAGCGATCGCGCCCATTTTTGTTTACTATTAATCTGAGTTGCACTCCAAGCGGAAACTAATACCAAAGTCACCACTGTTAAACCAGCAGGTAAATGAGCAGAATGACCCAAGTTACCATAATAACCAATAGTTCCCATTAAACCAATTGCCAGTAACAAAATCACTAAAAATACCATTATTCCCCCAATAATATAATGAAAAGGTCGCAACCATTGGGGGCGTTTTTGTTTATTATGGCGAACAAAAAACATCCAACTACCACTTAGAGCTAATAATGAGTAAGCAAATAGGGAAAGACCCATAGACCAAGCTGCTATTTTCCACAGCCACAGAAAAGAAGGTAAGTTCATATAATTAGGGAGTAGGGAGTAGGGAGTAGGGAGTAGGGAGTAGGGAGTAGGGAGTAGGGAGTAGGGAGTAGAGAGTAGAGAGTAGAGAGTAAGAAATAGAATAGCAGTTAAAGATAGGTATAGAGCATTAGCCTTTCTCAGGCTATCTTTAGCTTATGAAAAATATTCTTTTTGCCCAAACGCCAACCTATTTACCGAAAAGCTAAGGTATAAAGCCTCTCCATTCATCGAGAAAAAAGAAAAAAAGTTCCTTTTAGTCAATCCTCTTTTTGATAAGAAGAGGTAATTATTAATTATTAATTATTCATTATTCATTATTCATTATTCATTATTAAATTATCTATTTCTTTTGCTTTTTCCCAAAAGTTGAGCTGCCAATATTCCACCTAGAAAACCAAATAAATGTGCTTCCCAAGATACATCAGGATCGGAAGGCAAAATACCCCAAATTAAACCACTGTAGAGAAAACCAGCAGTTAAGGCGAATATAACTGATAAAATGCTAAAATCAAATATACTTCGGAGTAATAAAAAACCAAAATAGCCAAAAATTAAACCACTAGCACCGATATGAATAGAACCTGGAGAACCAAAAAACCAAATACCTAAACCACTAACAATTATAGTTACAATACTCACAAAGAAAAAATCACGAAATCCTCGTAACATGATTAGCCAAGCTAAAGTGATTAGTGGCACAATATTAGCTATTAAGTGAGTATAACTACCATGCAAAAATGGGGCGAAAAAAATATTAGTAATTCCCATAGAAGTATGAGGATGAATCCCACCGTAATAATTTAATCTTCCGGCTAAAAATTCGGCATTAAGAATTTGCACAATCCAAAGAATAGCAACAATACTTCCTAAAATTTTTACTTGGATATTCAGTTTTTCTAATAGTTTATTCATTGGTTTTAAATTATAGTTGGTGTATTTTTACTATTTTAAACTATTATAGGAACCGTAAATAGGTTGTAATATTTATAAATGCGGGGTTTGGTCTCCAAATCCCTCTTGGGACTGCTACAACTAAAGCCACACATTTCCGCAATAAACTAATATCGTTCTAATTTTTAAGAGTTAATAATCTACATTGCACAGACTTTGACTATAGAATCTCTAATCAAAGCACTGGCATTTAAGCTACTGAGGTACGGTTCCCGAAAAATCAAAATTTGAGCATTTTTGGCTGACTATGATAGAAAAATCACTCTTACTTTTTTTTCGGCCAACTCCTCTGTAAATCTTATAGCAATGCATGAGGATGGTGAGGTATACTTAACACCTACTACAGTTCAGCCTTTGTTTGCTATAACAACCACCGAAGGTTGTGTTACTAAAATTACTAAATAAAATTTTGTACCTCACGCCCCTCCGAAATTGCTGTAACTACTTCTTACCTGAACAAAAAGATTTTCCGTAAGCAAAACCTAAGTAGGGTTGGCTGAAAAAGTCTGCTAGTGAAGTAAGGGAACACTTATAAATTTTCTGATAATCAGAGTCAAAATTCTACCATTTTGAGACAACAACAGCCAAAAAGTCCGTACTTTTACGGTTCCCGATCAATCAGGACTTAAAAAGGCTAAAATCTTTATCTATTAATACTTTTATACTTAATCAGCAAGCCCTAAGTACCAAAACTGCATAGATTTCTCACATTTAACTTGATATAGAAATAAGGGGAATTTTCGCCTATGTCCATTTTGAGATTTAGGACAAATTCTTGATGTGTACCAAAAAAGGGGGTCAGAAATAACAACTATGACTGCTACATCTCAATATTGGAACTTTATCGGGGTTGGGACTAATGGAGGCCGTCGCATTCAAGAAATTGAAAATGCCAAAAATTTCTTGCTGGAGCAGTTTCCAGAAGTGGCCAACTTATCACAAGTGTCCAAAGAGCAAGAGATAGAAATTGAAAACTATCTAATCGAAAGATGGCAAACTTCTTCTCAAGCTGAACTTTGTTTACGTTGCTTTATCTCTAATAAAATTTGGGAGTATTGCTTGTCTTTGGAAAAGCAATTTCGAGGAAAATATCGTATTACCTGTAATGACTTATCTCCTATCTTGCTTGATGATGCGATCGCTACCAATAAAACCAGTAGTTATCAATCTTTAGCTACGGAAATTTTGACAACATATCAACTTAATAAAAAAGGTAGTTTATCAATTTGGATAAGTTGGATGATCAAATGTCATCACCCACTGAAGGATTTTTTGCTCCAATATAATGTTTATCTAGCTACAGATTGGGGAATTTTAAATAGAGCAACTTCTAGTGAATTAAAACATTTAGGGTTAGCATTGGCAGAACTTCAGCAAGATAAAATTTTATTGGAAAATTATCATGCTGTTTATCGTCAAGACCGTTTACGAACTAAAATCAGAGGTAAATGTCAAGAACCGACATTAGAGCAACTACAAAGAATTGCTAAAATATCGTCGAATACTCAGAATTTATCTCCTGAAAATGTTCGGAAAAGACTCCAAAATATTGCTCAAAATTTACGGGAATATAGAATTGCCATAAAAGTAGGTTTGCCACCTGTTGAAAATATCGAAAATCCGGAAATCAACCAGACAATTGAACAAATTCCTGACCCCAATTTTGAGCATAATGAACAGCAAGCTTTTTTGCAGGATTATACCCGAATAATTCAGAATTGTTTACATAAGTCTGTGGCAAAAGTTATTCAGAATCGTGTTATTCAATTCGAGAAAATAACACCATCTAAACATAAAGATTTCTTGACTGCATTGAAGTTGTTTTATCAAGGTTTTAAAATGGGAGAAATTGCTCATCAAATTGGCCATAAAAAACAGTATCAAGTTAGTCGTTTACTTAAATTAAAGGAACTCCGGGAGGATGTTGGTCAAGAGATTATTGTAGATTTAAAGCCACAAGTAAAAGAATTAGCAAAATACTACACTAGCTCGGAAAACCTGCAGATTTTAGAACAACAATTAAATGAAATATTAAATGAAGAAGTAGATAAAATAATTAAGAATGCTAAAACAGAATCTGCTGGTAGAAAGGCGAAAAATGCTCAATTTAATAGTTTATTTGCTGATGCTATTCGTAAATATTTGAATAGAATAGAAAGTTATAATTAGCAAGCAAAACATTGTTCAGCAATTAATAATTAATAATTACCTCTTCTTTAAAGAAGGAGATTGACTAATCATGAAAATTTTTGATTTATCGCGAATCCTTCCCAAGACTTCCAGGCGCGAATTGTTGAATGAATAATTATTGACTATCAACTCTTAATTATTCAGTAAGCATTCAGCATTCCGCAAAGCTGATATTCATTTAAGCCATGTTAAAGTTTAGATAAGATTTGCTGACTGTTGATAGCTAAAAGCTGAAGGCTTACATTAAAACTTTTTCTTTCTTTGTCTGACTAAAAAACTGCAACTTCTATTTTTTTTGTAAAATGAACAATTAATAATTAATAATTACCTCTTCTTTAAAGAAGGAGATTGACTAATCATGAAAATTTTTGATTTATCGCCAATCCTTCGGAAGGTTTCCAGGCGCGAATTGTTGAATGAATAATTATTGACTATCAACTCTTAATTATTAATTGGTAATCATTCAACCGTCAGCTATTAGCTATTAATTCATCTTGTTGGGAAGGATAAATTAGTCCTCCAAGGAGAATTAAAAGTTATTAATCAAATATCATCATCCTTAGTAAGTTATTGACTTCAAAATCTGAGAGCTATTTGTTTACATTAATCAAGGAAATAATTATTATGAATAATGCACAATCTTCTGAATTTTATCCTGAGTTTGAAAGTTTTCCAACTAACGAAATTAACCTCAAACCAGAACATATTGAAGCAGCCTTAGAAATGGTTAGTAATATCAAAGAATATGAACAACAATGGCAAACTTATATTCATACTTTGGGTTTTTTTGCTTTTCAAGAATGGTTAGCAGAAAGAGTCCCTGAATTATTTGTAGATCAAACTAATTGTTCAATTTTTCAATCAGAATATGCTAATTTAATTCCTGCTGTTTCTAACATTAGAGTGGGAAATTTTCAGGTCTGTTTGATGGTTATGAATTTATTTGAAGAGGTAAATATTCCTGATTTTGTAATTACTTTACCAGAATTTACTGCTCATTTTTATGTAGCAGTAGAAGTGGTAGAAGAGTCAAATTTGGCTGCTATTCGTGGATTTTTAACATACAATCAATTAGTAAATATGAAGAAAAAATCACAGAAAAAATCTAATAATGTTTATCAAATACCTGTGCAATTATTTGATAGTAAAGTAGATAAATTATTGCTAAACTTTCGCTGTTTAGAACCTACAGCTATTCCTTTACCGAAACCTTCAGTAAATTTATCTGAAATGAGTAAAGAAAAGGCTAATATCTATTTGTCAGATTTACTGGAACTGGTGACAACAAAAGCTGTAAATGTTAGATATTGGTTACAAAATCAAACAGATGTAGTTGCTGATTCACTATCCTGGAATTTATTATCTCCAGTATCACCTGCACGGAGAAAACCTACAAGAAAAGATGAGGAAAGATTAGAGAAAATTCTTAACCAAATTAATCATGGTAACAGAATGGATATTCCTCCTCATATTGGTTGTTGTTATAAACACTTTAATTTAGGAGGTAATGAAATTTATCTTTATGCAGTTACTTGGTTAATTTCTGAAGTTGAAAAAGAGTGGAGTTTACTACTAATTTTAAGTAGTTCTGAAGGTGAAAAATTACCACCAGGGACAAAATTACGAATTAGCGATCGCACTGGTATTCTAATTGAAAAAGAGCAACAGCAAAATAAAGAAAATACTTATCCATACGCTTGTGTCGGAGGTGGTTTTGATGAAGAATTTGTGGTGAATATTGTATCACCAAATAATCAAGAAAAAA
>NZ_JAYKGW010000090.1:0-68086 GCF_035285525.1 Okeania sp.
TGTTACAGCCGGAAAGTAAGTTCTAATATATGGTAACACAACCATCCTGGTTGTTACAGCCGGAAAATAAGTTCTAAGATATGGTGACACAACCATCCTGGTTGTTACAGCCGGAAAATAAGTTCTAAGATATGGTGACACAACCATCCTGGTTGTTACAGCCGGAAAATAAGTTCTAAGATATGGTAACACAACCATCCTGGTTGTTACAGCCAGGATGGCTGTGTTACAAATAACTGTACCTTACCATCCTTAGAGGAAAAGCTGAATACTTACAAAAATAATCAGGACTTACGCATATACGAGACATATAGTGTTTAAAACTATTGTAGAATAGTTTTTTCACCCTACAGATAGTACCTTGGCGTAAGTCCTCATAATAAATGAAGGAAAAAAATAATGTCTAATCAAAAAAGATCACCTAATCCTGTACGTTACTTCCTAGCTAGATTTAGTCATTTAACAAAACCCTTAGTTTGGGGACCAATTGGTGTTGCTGCTCTAGTGCTATTATTTGCTTGGGAATTATCAGTTCACCCAGAATGGTTAGCCATTGAAGATGATGATAATGATGATTCAGTATCAAACGGTAATGCTATTACTGAAACTTTATCTCCGGAAGAAGCTTCTGTTATAAACGATATTGGTAATTCTTCAGTTTTAAAGAAAGAATTAGAAGCTGCTAAACAACAAGAAATTAATGCTCTACAAAATTTTCAGATTAATTTATTAGATAGATTAGAAGAAGAAAATGCCAAGAAATCTAATAAAGAGAAAAAAGCTACAAAACCTGAAGAATATATAGCTAAACCTCTGCCTAAAGTTAATATTTATGAAAGTAATAAAAGTCAAAATTTGTCTCCAAAAAATCAACCTCTGGTAAATAAGATCAATCTATTAGAGCCGACAAATAAGGAGGCAATGAAGGAAAAACCAGTCAATGCTCTTCAAACTGCTATGGATAATTATCTAGGTTTGCAAACTAAATCTGAGTCTTCCTCGAATGATCAGTCTCAAACAAATAATATTAACCTCTCTCCCACAGAAATAAAGCCAAAGGATATTAAACCTTCTCCTTTTGTAAATATACCAAGATCGAATATTTCTAAATCTCAAGAAACGAGTAATTTTAATTCCGTTTCCGAACCTATAAATGTTACTCCTCCAAAACCTTACTATACTGACTTATCAGGAGGAGTAAATCAGACAAATTCGACACATAATCCCACTAATTTACCAAGTTATAATTATTCTCTTCAAAGACAATCTACTAATCCAAATTTACCTCCATTAAATCCTGTTACACCTAATGGATTAATCAATAATCAAAATCAGATAAATGGAGTTAATAATTATTATGGTAATCAAGTATATACACAAAATCAACAACAACAATATAATTATGGAGTTAATCCTAATCAAGTAAATCAAAACTTATCACAAACTCCTCAGAATAATCCTGATTCTACAAATAATAATAATTTTAATAATCGCGGATATAGCCAACCTTGGAATAATCCTTTTAAAAATCAGAATTAAATAAGGTTTCCTAAATCTGTAAAAACTTTTAGATTTAATCAGCAAACCCTAAATAGATTGTCAGATTTGAGGATAAGGATTTAGTTTCCAAATCCCTTATGTGCTTGGGTTTGGAGACCAAACCCCTACAGTTTTTTCTCACCAATAATTTCTAATACCTATATATATCTTTAAAATAGCATTTTCAAAGACTAAAAACTTTATCTGTAAAAACTTTTAGATTTAATCAGCAAACCCTAAATAGATTGTCAGATTTGAGGGTAGGGATTTAGTTCCCAAATCCCTTATGTGCTTGGGTTTGGAGACCAAACCCCACTAAATTTTATTGGAAAAATTATCGGGGTTATTTAAGATTATTATTGTTTAATTTAAGTAACTCATTCTGAATACATGATGTTGGTAATAATGCTATTTTTTTACTGTTTAATACAGTACAGCTTTCTAAAGTAGTTGATAAAGCAGGAATAATATTTTGTTTTAGTTGCTCAATAATTGAATCTGGTAAATTATACTGACGAATTAACTCTTTATCAGCTACATATCTAGGGTCAAAAGCATTCAGATCGAGTAACCAAAAATCAACTTCATAATTCTGAATAAAATTATTAACTTGTTCTGGTTTAGAGGTATATTGAGCCTGAATTAAATCTATAGCTTTTTGACTAAATTGACTGTAATAACCGACATGATAAGGTAAGCTATATTCTTGAGCTACTAAAGTAGAACGTTGAGCAAAAGTAGGAATATTATTTGATTCCTTAGATATGGAAGCAATTAATGTATTTTTAGGTTGTGCTAATAAATATTTATATAATTCTATTTCTTTACCTTTAACGTAGGATTGATTATTGATAGTTAGGTCTTGAGAAAAAGGAATAAGACTCAATATTACTAATAATATAGTTGTACATCCGATAGATATTTTTTGTGAGAAAGTTAAACCTTTTTCTGACTCAGAAATAATTTGCTTTAAATAATTATCCAGCCAAATTATTAAGGCAATACCAGCAGCTATTGCCATTGTTACTCGCATACTATGATAAATATATCTGTTGGGAAAATGAAGATCAAATAAAAATATATGAGCTAGAAAAAATAATCCTATTGATGCTATAAAAATTTGACCTAATATTTCTACTTTTGTAGATACTTCTTTGGCTAGAGGAAATTTTTCTTTTTTGAGCAAAAAAGGTAATAGTAATGAACCTATAGCTAGTGGTGAAAATAATCCTAAAAATAAGATACCACTCCTCGGTCCTGTGAGCCAAAAAACTAAGGGGTTTTGATGAAAAAAGAATGCTCTCCCGTATTTACCATCAACATAATTGAAAATAGGTTGGATTTTGGCTGCGGTAGTAGTAATAATTGGTCCGAACTCCGTAGCAGGTAATTTATATGGTAAAAGTATGATTGTGGCAGTTATTATTCCTCCCAACCAAAGCCAATAATTTAACTTGATTGAGGTAAATTTTAACCGTTTTTTATGATAGGAGAATAGTCGAATAGTGATGATAGTTAGTGATAATAAAACTGTGTGGGGATAAAAAATTGCTTGGAGAGCGATCGCTACCAAAACCGGAAATAAATAACCTTGGAGTAAGTAATATAAAAATGCTAAAAAAAGTGGATAGAAAAATGCCCTGGGAGTAGCAGAAACTAAGTCATCTTCCATCCATAAAGTTTGATTTAAAATGAATGAGCTAAAAAATCCCACAGCAGGAATTGGCAAAATTTGTAAACTGATTCCGAAGCAGTAAAATGTAGAAATTAATGCCAGAAATATTGGTAATAATTTACCTAAAAAAATTGGGTCGATACCTAGAGACGTAATTAACCAATAAAAAGTTTTATAACCCCAAGGTGCTACTGACTGAAAATAGTCAGCAATTAAGTCATTAGGGAATAATTCTGCATCTAAAAAACGACGCATCCAAAATATATGTTGTCGGGCATCATCTTGGATTATATATTCAGTTTCAAAAGTGGCTTTTAGAGATTCAATACCATAAATTAATAGAACTGCTATGCTTAAACCTAACCAAAATATCCGGCTTCTAGTTATTAGGTTTTGATGTAAGATTGATAAAAATTTAGTTATTTTTGATTTTAATATTAAAGGATTTGACATATTAAATTAGGTAGTAGAAAGTAGTAGACTGACACACCTTAAATGGTACAATAGGAAATGGGGTGATGGGGGGATGGGGTCACGAAAAAAGCGCTCTGCACTATTTTAGCTGAAACAATGTAGTAGTAGATTGACACACCTTAAATGGTTCAATAGCTCTAGGTTGGGTTGAGGAACGAAACAAGGACAAAAATTTTGCTCCCCGACTTCCCGATTTCCCGACTTCCTAATGCACAAAATTAGCTGTGTCAATCCAGTAGGAAGTGGTAGACTGACACACCTTAAATGGTGCAATAGATGTAGGTCCTTGTTGTTCCCGTTAGGGTTGCGGAGTATGGAACCCCGAAACCCAACAAAAATCTTTCTCTCCTACTCCCCCATTCCCCTACTCCCTAACGCACCAAATTTTTAGGTCGGTCAAGTAAGGTGTATTAGGGTCAGCGTTACGCACCAAATTTTTAGGTCAGTCAAGTAAGGTGTATTAGGGTCAGCCTAACGCACCAAATTTTTAGGTTATAAATTAGCATCTCTAGTAGAATGTTTTAGCAAATAATTAATTAGTGCTTTATAGAAGTGCGCCTAACGCACCCTACTAAACTTTTTACTTTTAACTTTTGAATTGATTAACGAGAAGCTTTTCCTAACAATAATAACGCTACTCCAAGACCGATAAAATTTGGTAGCCATCCAGCCAAAAAAGGAGTTAAAACTTCTTTTTGCCCCATTGCTCCTGTCATAAAAGAAAGTAAATAATAGGTAAAAATAATTATCACACTAATACCAAAGCTAGTACCTCGATTAGAATTTCTATGAGGTCTAACTCCTAAAGACGCTCCTACCAAACCCATTACTAAACACACAAATGGTAAAGCCAATTTTTGTTGAATCCTAACCTGAGTTTTCACAACTTTTCGATAATTTCCACTGAGTCGCATTAACTCTAAATACTCATAAGATTGAGCAATATTCATTTGTGTATAAGTACGTTTTTTTCCTGCTAAATCTAAAGGCGCTCTAGAAAGCTTTAATTGCTGATGGTCAAACTTAACAATATTACGATATGAACCATCTGAAGATACCAAATAAATAGTACCATTAAACAAATCCCAAATATTTTTTGTTGGATTCCAAGTTGCTGATTCAGAAGATACAATTTGCTCAACTCCATACTTAGAACGGTCTAAAATAGTTATACCTTTCATGTATTTACCATCAAACTTTTCGGCATAAAATAACCGAGTAAGTGTATCATCTCGACTACCATCTGGTCGTCTAACTTTGCCAAATTCTGGGTAGAATATATTTTCCTCTTTGAAAGGAGGGTTGTCTTGCTCCAAAGTTTTTTCTAAGATGAGAGAGCTTTGATAGTTAGCATTAGGTACAATTACCTCATTGAGAGCAAAGGTCAAACCAGTTGCCATTAAACTAACTATAACTGCCGGTATAATTATTCGCGATACACTAACACCACAGCTACGGAGAGCAACTATCTCACTATTACTAGACATCTCACTGTAAACCATCAGAGTGGCCAGTATCATTGCCATAGGTAATGCTAAAGCAATAAATTCTGGCATTTTTAAGAGAAATACTTGGATGGCAATGGAAATAGGTAGTCCAGATTCTGTAACTTTTCGGACTAACTCAAACATTGCTCCGACTGTGACACCAATAGATGAAAATAATCCGACACCAAAAATGAAAGGCCCAATTAATTCTGTGATGATGTAGCGATCCATGACAGAAATTGTTGGTCCAAATATTGGGAGGGGAGATAAGGATTTTGAGGTAGTACGCTCCATATTCTTTAGATTTAGGGTTGAATCTACAATTGCAGAATTGACTATTAGTTAGCTTTTAATTCTATCCTTTATTAAATATATGTTTGAGGATGTTATTTAAGGTTAGCTTAATTTCAATCCTATGTTTCTAGTACAATGGTGCTTAAAACTAGGTTGCAATAGTTTTATATATATAGTACCTTTGCGTAAGTCCTGTTTATATTAAATCTGCTATAATTATGAGAAATAACTATTCAAAAAAATGATTACTGAAATTATAAATATCAAAAAATTAAACAGTGATCGCCTTACCATTCTATCAAGTCCGCTAGCATCAGTTTTATTCAGCATTTACAGCCAAGTAGCGATAGCACATCCGTTCCGTTTCGCGATCGCTTCTTTTCATGCTTATTGATGTTTAATTCATCTATTGACCAATAGTAATTAAATGGGAAATACAATCAAATTTTGCGATCAATTACCACAAAAATACCAAGCAAATCCATTATTTATGAGATTTTGATCAATCCAAGGAAAGTAGGGATATAAGCTCTGTTCGGCTTTGCCACACACTATTTACGCAACCACTCATTGTCATCTTATTGATGTATGATTCATCTATTGGCCAATAGTAATTAAATGGGAAATTACAGTAATGAGTGGTAACACAACCTTCCAAGTTATTACAGCAAACGAAGGCTGTGTTACTCTGGATAGAGATTAATCTTCAACTGTACTTCACTATGCTCAAAAGTGCGGTAAGTTCAACTATCATTAATACACAGGACTTAGCGATTAACGCTATGGGCAGGGTGTGTTAGCGCCAGTGAACGCGCCAATAGTCTATATGTAGTGCCTTAACGTAAGTCCTGATACAAAAAGACGGCATAGATAATTTAGTTATCTAAAGATGACTTAAGCTAAAAGCCCACGGATTTCAATGCTTGGCGAGAATAGTTAGGAAAAACAGGAAACTGGGGAATTATAGAGAGGATAGTCAGAAGAATTGTCCCTTAATTTTTCTGCCATTATTCTGGTTTGAGGAGGAAGTATGAACCCTACTACTATTCAAATAGCACTAGCTGCTGTATTGGCGACAAAAGCTTTGGAAAAAACAGGAGAAAATATTGATGAGGTAGTCTGGAATCAAAGTGCTAAATTTATAGAATCTCTGAAACAACAATCTCCAAATACTGTAACTGCCATTGAAAAATCATCAGAGCAACCTTTAAATTATCGTCAGGTGGTTTTGCAAATTCTGGGAGCAGTAACTAATCGTAATGTAGCTCAGACAATACAGGAGTTAGCAGCAGCAGTAGAAGAAAATCCTCATCCTAAAATCAATCAAGTTTTACAAGAAATAGAAAAAATACTAAATTTTCAGCAGCAAACAAAAGCACAGTTGTATAGTCAGTTAGTAGAAGAGTTTTATCACTCTCAAAGCGATCGCTTTCCCATTCACAAAACTAGGCGACAGGAATTAGAAAAAGCTTTGGGTGAACTAGCAAAACAAAATATTGACTCTAATAGCGATCGCTCCCCATTACAGAAAAATTTGATTGAGCAAATATTGGGAGTTGCTGATGATGAAAATTCTTTATTTGATGTAGCATTGCAAATTGGTTGGCTAAATAATGTGCAGGTAGCAGCAGGTTCACCCACAGAAAAAGTCTATGCTTTTTTTCATCCCAGGTTTGAAGAATATTTTGCTGCCATAGCGATCAATAATTGCAATTTTTTCTTCCCTCCCCCAGAGAATAATAAACCTGTAAAACTTGAACGTTATCGAATTTTTCAGCCACAGTGGAAACAAGTGATTTTGCTGTGGTTAGGGAGAGAGGATTTGGAGGAGGAAAAGAAAGAAGAATTTATTAAAGCTTTAACCAAGTTTAAGGATAGATATGGAGACTTTTTGATTCAAACCGGAAAAAAAATTTATACATATCAGGCTTATTTTCTAGCTGCTGCTGGAGTTGTTGAATTTCCCCAATGCAGCCAAACTGATAAAATAGTGAACACAGTAGTTTATTGGGCATGCAATCATAGGTTAAAGGAAATAGAAACAAAAGCTCAAAGGATTTTACTAGAAACTCCCAGAAAAAAAACTATCAATGCTTTAGTCAAATTGTTGGGGTACACTTCTGATAATAAGACTCGCACTCAAGCAGCAGAAAGCTTAGGCAAAATTGGCACCGGAAATGAATATGCAATTGATAGTTTGGTAAATTTGTTACAGTCTACCCCCAATCGTTGGACTCGCAACCAAGTAGCAGAAAGCTTAGGCAAAATTGGCACCGGAAATGAAAAAGCTATTAATAGTTTAGTGTATTTATTGAAATCTACCTTTGATGATACTCGCAGGAAAGCAGCAGAGACCCTAGGAAAAATTGATCCTGGCAATCAAAAAGCGATTGATAGTTTAGTGCAATTATTGGAGTCTACTTCTAATAATCAGATTCGCAGACAAGCAGCAGAAACCCTAGGAAAAATCGATCCCGGAAATCAAAAAGCGATTGATAGTTTAGTACAATTATTGGAGTCTACTTCTGATGATAAAACTCGCAGACAAGCAGCATATAGCTTAGAGAAAATTGGCATGGGCAATGAGAAAGCAATTGATGGTTTACTACAATTATTAGAGTCTACTTCTGATGATTCTACTCGCTTGATAACAACCTATAGTTTAGGGAAAATTGGTATCGGTAATCAGAAAGCCATTGATAGTTTAGCAAATTTATTAAAGTCTAGTTCTGATAAGTATATTCGCTGGGGAGTAGGAGAATCTTTAAGAAAAATTGACCCTGGTAATCAAACAGCAATAGATAGTTTTGCGTATTTACCGGGGTCTACTTCTGATCATACTGGCTTTCGAGCCAAAAAACATCGTTGGTTATTTTTATTGCTATGCTTTTTGTTAGGAATAGCCCTAGTCTTGACACTTCCTTTAATCTTTTAACAAAAAATGCTATTCAAAAAGTTGAAAAATACTCAAAAAGAATAGTTAGCAAAAATGGGGAATTTGGAAATTTAGGAATTTCAGAATTATAATTGGGGGATTATCGAAAAGGTAGTCAGAAGAATTGTCCCTTGATTTTTCTGTAATTATTAAATTCTAGGAGGAAATATGGATTCTACTACTATTGCAATAGCCCTATCTGCTGTATTGGGGACAAAAGCTGGGGAAAAAACCGGAGAAAATATTGGGGAGGAACTTTGGGACAAAAGCGTTAAATTTCTGGAATCTCTCAAACAAAAATCTCCCGATATTTTAACTGCTATTGAACAAGTTTCAGAGCAGCCTTTAGATTACGGTGAGAAGGTTTTGGAAATGCAGAAAGGAGTAGCTAATCCTGATGTCGCCAAGACAATGCAAGAATTAGCAATAGCAGTAGAAGAAAATCCTCATCCGATAATCATTGATGGTATCGTGCAATTGTTAGGGTCTACTTCTAATGATAATACTCGCACTCTAGCAGCAGAAAGCTTAGGGAAAATTGGTAAAGGCAATAAGTACGCAATTGATAGTTTGGTACATTTGCTGGGATCTACTTCTAATTATTTGACTCCCAGGAAAGCAATATATAGCTTAGAGAAAATTGGCATGGGGAATAAGTATGCCATTGATAGCTTGGTAAATTTATTGGGGTCTACTTCTAATGATAATACTCGCTTGATCGCAGTATATAGTTTAGAGAAAATTGGCATGGACAATAAGTATGCCATTGATAGTTTGATAAATTTGTTGAAGTCTACTTCTGATGATAATACTCGCAGAAAAGTAGCATTAAGCTTAGGAACAATTGCTATAGGTAACAAGTATGCCATTGATAGTTTGGTAGATTTATTGAAGTCTACTTCTGATGATAATACTCGCTTGATCGCAGTACATAGCTTAGAGAAAATTGGCAAGAGCGACCAGTATGCAATTGATAGTTTGGTGCATTTATTGGAGTCTACTTCTGATAATTTAACTCGCAGAAGAGCAGCAAAAATTTTAGGAAAAATTGACCCCGGCAATCAAAAAGCCATTGATAGTTTGATAGATTTGTTGCAGTCTACTTCTGATCGTGAGACTTGCATAGAAGCAGCAGAAACTCTAGGGAAAGTTGGCACAGGCAATCAAAAAGCCATTGATAGTTTGGTAGATTTGTTGCAGTTTACTTTTGATGATGATACTTCCAGGGAAGCAGCAGACAGTCTAGGGAAAATTGGTTGGGGCAATAAATCTGCAATTGATGGTTTAGTGCAATTATTGATATCTACTTCTGATGATTATACTCGCACTATAGCAGCAGAAAACTTAGGGAAAATTGGCACAGGCAATCGGAAAGCCATTAATAGTATGGTGCAATTATTGAGGTCTACTTCTGATGATTATACTCGCACTATAGCAGCAGAAACTCTAGAGAAAATTGGCTGGGGGAATAAGTATGCAATTGATGGTTTGGTGCAATTGTTGGGTTCTACTATTGATGATGATACTCGCACTATAGCAACAGAAACCCTAGAGAAAATTGGCATGGGTAATCAAAAAGCCATTGATGATTTGATGCCTCAGTTGGAGTCTAATTCTGATAATTCTACTCCCACTATAAAAGCAAAAAACTCAGGGAAAATTACCACCAGCAATGAGAAAGCCATTGATGATTTAGTAAATTTATTGGGTTCTACTTCTGATAACTATACTCGCTTGCGAGCAGCAGAAACTCTAGAGAAAATTGGCATGGGTAATGAATATGTAATTGATGGTTTAGTGCAATTATTAAGATCTACTTTTGATGATAATACTCGGACTCTAGCAGCAGAAACTCTAGAGAAAATTGGCATGGGTAATGAGTATGCAATTGATGGTTTAGTGCAATTATTGAGGTCTACTTCTGATAATTCTACTTGCACTATAGCAACAAAAACTCTAGAAAAAATTGGCATGGGTAATGAGTATGCAATTGATGGTTTAGTGAAATTATTGAGGTCTACTTCTGATGATTATATTGGCACTATAGCAGCAGAAACTATCAAGAAAATTGGCATGGGCAATGAGTATGCAATTGATGGTTTAGTGAAATTATTGAAGTCTACTTCTGAGAATAAGACTTGTTGGCGAGCTGCAGAAACTCTAGGGAAAATTAGCATGGGCAATCAAAAAGCCATTGATGGTTTCGTGCAATTTTTGGTGTCTAACTCTACTCTTTGGATTCGCAGGAAAGTACCAGAAACCATAGAGAAAATTGGCATAGGTAATCAGAAAGCAATTAATGGTTTGGTGCAATTATTGGAGTCTACTTCTGACAAGAATACTCGCTGGCGAGCAACAGAAACCTTAGAGAAAATTGGCAGGGGAAATCAGAAAGCTATTGATGGTTTAGTGCAATTATTAGGAACTACTTCTGATGATTATCTGCGCACTATAGTATCAGAAATCATCAAGAAAATTGGCAGGGGAAATCAGCAAGCTATTGATAGTTTAGTTCAATTATTGGGGTCTACTTCTGATTATTTTACTCGCATTATAACAGCAGAAATTCTTGAGAAAATTGGCAGGGGAAATCAGAAAACTATTGATATTTTTCTAAAATTGTTAGCATCTAGTTCTGATAAAAATACTCGCACTTTAGCAGCACAAACCCTAGAAAAAATTGGCAGGGGAAATCAGGAAGCAATTGATAGTTTGCTGCAATTATTAGGCTCTACTTCTGATAAGTATACTCGGACTACAGCAGCAGAAACCCTGGAGAAAATTGGCAGTGGAAATCAGAGAGCAATTGATAGTTTAGCACATTTATTGAAGTCTACTTCTAGTGATAGTTTAGCAGATTTATTAGAGTCTACTTCTGATGATTTAACTCGCTCAATAGCGGCAAAAAGCTTGGAGAAAATTAGTACAGGCAATCAAAAAGCTATTGATAGTTTGGCAGATTTATTGCAGTCTACTTCTGATTATTCTACTCGCTCGATAGCAGCAGAAACTTTAGAAAAAATCGGCATAGGCAATCAAAAAGCTATTGATAGTTTGGTGCATTTATTGGAGTCTACTTCTGATTATTTTACTCGCTCGATAGCAGCAGAAACTTTAGAAAAAATTGGCATAGGCAATCAAAAAGCTATTGATGATTTAGTACATTTATTGAGGTCTACTGCTGATGATTATACTCGCTTGATAGCATCAGAAACTCTAGAAAAAATTGGCTGGGGAAATCAGAAAGCTATTGATGGTTTTGTACAATTGTTGGCGTCTACTTCTGATGACAAAACTCGCTGGAAAGCAGCAAAAAGGTTGGATAAAATTAGCATGAGCAATCAAAAAGCTATTGATGATTTAGTACATTTGTTGGGGTCTACTATTGTTCCTTGATTTTGCTGCAATTATTCAGTGCTACCCACCTATCAGTTCCCAAAAAAAAGTATTAGGATATTAATAAAATTAAAATTATTTACAACCAATAGTTTTGGGTTTAGCTCATAGCTGAAAGCTAAACCATTAAGGTTATAAATTATATTTATGACGTTGGGCTTCAGCAAATTCATCAAAAGAACTAAATATATTCTTGATAATTTAATGTTGTTTATTTTAACATAGTGGGCTTCTTCAATTACTAAAATTCAAAAAGATAGTACAATTTAAAATTAAGCTTTGGCTGGAAAATTGGCGCTTGGTAGTGGATAGAAAAGCTGGTATTCTGACTTTAGCAATGGATAATTAATAATTAATAATTGATAATGAATTAAAATACTAAACTTTGTAATAAACTCTTTTTTTAGAGAAGAAAAATGTAATCTTTTTTTTAATCTAATACAAAAGTTTTTCAACTAAATAATTATTCATTATCAATTATCTATAGATGCTTTGATATTTATTCAGAAAGCCCTAGCTATGTTCAGGCGATCGCTTTTTTCCAGTTTTCAAGTTCAAAAAGACTTAGAGATTTTGTTAAAGCAATTTATCCTAATTCTATTAAAGCTAAATAAGTTGGATGTTTGAAAGAATTTTTTCTAAAACTTTCTATCACCTTCTATTTCTCATGCTCAGAACCAAACTTTTTTTCTGTTGTGCTAATAAGATCTTTTGCTAATCGCTCGCTAAATCCCACCACAAAAGACAAAGAAAATAGAGACATTCATCTTTGCTCTTGTCTCGTTTCATTATCAAGTTCGCCAAAAGTAATAGGAATAATTCTTCCCTGTAAAACAGCAAAGATTAAAATACCAAATGTACCTCCGATTAGAGGCTTATAAAAACCAACTAAGATAGGAATTATAGAGTCTTGATACTGATAATCTTCTTCAGATTGTTGATAATTACTCAGTCTAGATAAGATACTAATTATGCTACCTATAGCACCAGCAGTAAAACACAAGTCGCCTAACCAAACTGTCATTTTAAAATCGTTTATATACATATCTGGCGAGTCATTTGTTCTGCTAGAAATATCTGATGAAAGAATTCCTTTTGACTCTAGAAAAATTTCTAAATTATCGCTTCCCGACAATAAACCTAGAGGAGTAAGAATATAAAATGGAATTCCTATAATTAACCCTAGTAAAATTTTCAGAATAATCTTAGAGGTAACTTTTCGATAAAAATTAATAGGTAAAGCTAGCCAAAAATTTTTAATTCTTCTGATTCTAAATTCTCCATCTATTCGCAGTCTTTTAATCAGCAGTATTTGAGGATTATGCTGAAAAGATTGAATGGCAATCTTAAGATTCAATAGTAAATTAGCTACTTCTGATTTTTTGTGAATATTTTTAATTAATTTTCCAGATAGATATAGAGTTTTGATATCTAAGAGTAATATCAAAATTTTAGAAACTTCTTCTTGATTTTCTTCACTTAATTCCTGGATAAAATTAGGGTCGGTAATTAGTTCATTGATTTGGGCTAATAAATCATATACTTGGGTATCTATTTCATCAATAACCTGAAGATAATGTTGTGCCTCGGAAACTGGCTTTTTTTCCGAATAATTTAATTCAGAATTATTAAAATCATGTTTTGGCTGAATCATATTTATATATAGCAATCCTATTTTATTCGTGTCAAAAATCTTACTACTTTTTCGGGAACAAGTAAGAGTTACGGTTCCCGATAAATCAGTTTTTTTATCTACTTTTTGATTTGTCGCAACCTAATTTAGGGTTGCGATAAAGGGGTGGATTAACTTCCCCTCCTGGGAGGGGTTATATCAAATCCGGTAGTATCGGTGTAAAAAGAGTGTGGGAAGGTTGGTAGGTAGTGGACTGTTTCATCTTAAATAATGCAATAGATGTAGGTTGGGTTGAGGTACGAAACAAGGGCAAAAATCTTTTCTCCCCTACCCTCCTACTTCTCTACTCCCTAATGCACTATTTTAGGTGAAACAGTCCAGTAGGTTAAACTTGCTGTTTCTGACAACACCTTCAGGTAGAGCGTGCCATCTTTTTCGTATAGCTCTGGATATCCACTGGTAATGCGATGAGAATGTCCTGTCACTTCTCCTTTTGCTAAAATCAGATGGGATAGTTTATTGTCTAAAGTTAGTTCGGTTGGTTGCCAGATAACGTCACCTTGTCGAATTGGTTACATTGCGATTTTCTCCTAAACTATTAAATAAATGGCAGATTATTATATTTCTCTGTAAATTACAGGATACATCATTTCATATTTATTTATCAACTATAGCAATTTAATATTTTACCGTAGGGGTTTGGTCTCCAAACCCTACAGTTTTTTTAACAAATAATCACGGTAATAAAAAACTCAAAATATAACTTTTATCCAACTTTTCCCAATCCCATTTTGGAACTTGATTGGGAAACTAAACCCCGATATTTTTTTTCTCAAATGCTTGAAGATTACTATAGATTTTATGATTAATTTTTGGGGAAATTTTCCAAATTAATGGGGTTTAGAGACCAAACCCAGACATCTTTATTTCTCAAAATTAAAGGGGTTGGGAGACCAAACCCCTACAGTTTTTTTTTAGAAATAATTACTGTAATAAAAACTTCAAAATCTAACTTTAATTCAACTTTTCTAAACTCACCAAAGCATTATAATCAGGCACACCTTCCACAGAACGTTTACCTTTATCTAATAATACATTTCCTTCCGGCCAATGTACTTGTAAATTACCTGGTTTCATCGGTGCTAAAAATACTTTCCCAAACAACAAACCAAAATCATTTTTTAACCGTACATTATCCCCATCTTTCAATCCTAATTTTTCCGCATCAAAAGGATTAATTAAAACTGCTTCTCGTACCGCACCAGTAATTGCATCTTTCTGAGACTGCACCATACTATTAAATTGTTTACCTCGGCGAGTTGCTACTAAAAAATATCCCTCCGGCAACTCTTCTTTTGGTGGAGAAAGGATAGAAAATTTCGCCTTACCATCTGACGTTGGAAAATTCCAACCAAAACATAAATGAGAACCTCCATATTGAAAATTATCTCCTGGTTCTTTTAAATGTTGAATACCTGAATATTGAGAAATTACCAAAGCAATTTCTTGACGAATTTCTTCAGTATTTTTAAATTCTAACTTATCTGCTAATTCCGGACGCACTAACTTTGCTAAATCCATAAAAACTTCCCATTCCGGACGAGATTCCCCAATTCTCGGACCGGGAATTTCCGGACTAAAAATCACCCTTCTTTCCGTGGTAGTTTCTGTTACTCCTCCCGGAATTTCATAACGAGTCGTCGCAGGTAATAATATTACAGTTTCTCCTGGTTCAACTAACATTTGATTAGAACAAACAATATCCTGATGTACTCGCAAAGCCACCCCTTTCATAGCAACTTCCACATAATCTGGAGCTGGCAAAACTTCTAAAAAATTTCCCCCTACAGAAAACAAAACATCCAACTTTCCATCTGCCGCATTATCAATCATTTCTGAAGCAATTAAACCAGGATTATTCGGCACAGAAAAACCCCAAAAATTACTCATAACTTCAGCATTTTCAGAATTAATTTTTCTGCCTCCTGGAAACACCGTAGAATAACAACCCATTTCGGCTCCACCTTGCACCCCAGAATGACCCCGAATCGGCATTAAACCACAACCTTCTCTACCAACAAAACCTTTAGTTAAAGCCAAATTAATAATAGCCCTAACATTATCTTCCCCACACTCATGTTGAGTAATTCCCATACTCCAAACAAACACCGCTTTTTCGGCTTTTTTCACCATTTTAGCAAAGGCAAACATTTCATCTTTACTAGCTCCAGAAAAACGTTCTAAATCTGACCAAGATTGAGAATTTAAAGAACTTTTTAATTCCTCAAATTTATTAGTATAATTATCAATAAAATGTCTATCTATCCAATCATTAGCAATCAAATGTTTAATAGTTCCATTAATAAATGCCATGTCTCCATTAACATTAACTAAAAAGAAATCTTCAGCAAATTTTGTACCAAATAAAGCACTTTCTGGAATAGACGGAACCCAATAACGTTCCATCCCCGGTTCCCGATAAGTATTAATCACAACAATTTTTGTACCTGCTTTTTTTGCCCAGTGCAAATATTTAACAGTAACAGGTTGATTATTTGCTACATTTGAACCAATAAATACCAATAAATCAGTACCAATCCAATCTTTATAAGAACAAGTAGTAGCAGCAGCACCAATAGTAGTTTTCAACGCTCCCGTGCTAGGAGAATGACAAATGCGAGCAGCATTATCAATATTATTAGTACCGATCGCCCGTGCAGCTTTTTGCGCAGCATAATAAGTTTCATTGACAGTACCGCGACTCGTGAGATAGAAACCTGTGCGATCTGGGTGAGTAGTTTTCAGGCGATCGCTAATAACTGCCATCGCTTCATCCCAACTAATACGCCGAAACCCTTTGTCACCTTTGTCACGGCGCATGGGATAAGGTAATCGCCCCATTTCTCGCAGTTCCCCACTACTTTTATTTTCCAGTTGAGAAACATCTGCCAGTATTTCCGGGTTAAATGCTGACATCGTATTCAGACGCAATAATCGGAGGCGAACATTACAGAGATGAAAACCATCCAGAGTCCAGTCTTTCATGCCTGTTGTGCCGAGGGAACAACCATCACAGACTCCTTTGTTGAGTATTTCCCAAGCGTAGGGGAGTTGATCGAAGTTTTCAATGCCAGCGCGGATAACTTCCCAGTAGTTATTGGGGTATTGTTCGCCAATACCGAATGGTTTCCAACTTGCCCAAATTTTCGGATTCCAGATTTTGTTTGGTTTAGGTAACATAATTTATTTGATTACAGCAGTTTTCATTTCAGTAAACCACTGTAGGGACGTATTGCTAACGCAAAGCTCCGCTAACGCTGCGCGACATGAAACGCATTTTTGTTATGCAACGTCCCTACAGAGTGTGGTTCATTGGCCTGAAAACGGATGTAATTTTTTGGTAAGTCCTGAGAATATAATTTTTATTTGTTAATATTATTTAATTTTTTTGAAGTTAAAGGTGAATTTTTCTTATAGGTTATATAATGCCGGATAAAAACACAAGGAAACAATTTCAGATGCATACTTTAATAAAAATAGGAAGTCGAGGAGAAGACCAAAAGTAGAAGATGAATAAACATTTCTTACTTTCTTACTTTCTTACTTTCTTACTTTCTTACTTTTGACTTTTGAATTTTAAGTTTTGAAAAAAACCAAAAGACCAAAAGTAGAAGATGAATAAGCATTTCTTACTTTTGACTTTTGATAACATTTCCTTACTTTCTTAACTTTTGACTTTTAACTTTTGACTTTTGAATCTTAGAAAAAAACCAAAAGACCAAAAGTAAAAGATGAATAAACATTTCTTACTTTTGAATTTTCAATTTTGACTTTTGAATTTTGAATTTTAAGTTTTGACTTTTGAATTTAACTACCTATCTACAGACCCCATAATAATGTCAATACTACCTAAAATAGCCACAAGATCTGCCACTTTTGCACCCTGCAAAATATGAGGAAAAACCTGTAAATTCACAAAATCTGCTGCTCTAATCTTAAAACGCCAAGGGAACATATTATCATCACCAATAATATAAATCCCAATCTCTCCCTTACCACTTTCAATCCGAACATAATGCTCACCTTTGGGAATCTTAAAAGTCGGAGGAATTTTCTTACCTAAAAATTGGTAATCAAAACCATTCCACTCAGACTTAGGCCCTTCAGCCATCCGTTTAGCTTCCAGATTTTCATAAGGTCCTCCAGGAAGTCCCTGAATAGCTTGACGAATAATCTTCACCGACTCCCGCATTTCTCGAATCCGCACCAAATATCGCGCCAAACAATCCCCATCTTTTTCCCAGTGAACTTCCCAGTCAAAATCGTCGTAACATTCATAATGGTCAACCTTTCGTAAATCCCACTTAACTCCAGAAGCTCGTAACATTGGACCAGAAAGCCCCCAGTTAATCGCATCTTCCCGACTAATCACACCCAACCCTGTGATTCGGCGACGGAAAATTGGGTTATTAGTAATCAGACGTTCATATTCATCAACCTTGGGCAAGAAATAATCACAAAAATCTTCACATTTATCCACCCAACCATAAGGTAAATCAGCAGCTACCCCACCAATACGGAAATAATTATTATTTACCATTCGATAACCTGTAGCAGCTTCCCACAAATCATAAATCATTTCCCGTTCCCGGAAGATATAGAAGAAAGGAGTTTGGGCACCCACATCGGCCAAGAATGGGCCAAGCCATAACAAATGATTAGCAATCCGGTTTAGTTCCAACATTATGACCCGGATATAACTCGCCCTTTTCGGAACTTCAATATCCGCTAATTTCTCTGGAGCATTAACTGTTACAGCTTCGTTAAACATTCCCGCAGCATAATCCCAACGACTAACATAAGGAACAAACATTGTATTGGTGCGGTTCTCAGCAATTTTTTCCATGCCCCTATGTAAGTAACCAATCACAGGTTCACAGTCAACTACATCTTCTCCATCTAATGTGACAATTAACCTTAATACCCCGTGCATTGAGGGATGATGAGGCCCCATGTTAATGACCATGGGTTCGGTTCTAGTTTGAATTTGGCTCATTTTGAATATTTTCCTATGACTTAGATAATTATAGAAATACTAGGTCATTTCAGTTATTAGTTATCAGTACCTCTAGCTGTTTGCGCAGCATGACCTAGGGAAGCCCTATGCTTGAAAAACTATTGCGCAAGAGAATATATAGCGTTTAAACCCTCAAAATCTCTCTTCAACTATTCTGACAAAACTCTCAAATAAAAAATTAGAAATTGATAAGATATTTTTATAGCAAATTTCTCTAAGATTTTCCACCTCAAATGGAGAGAGAAACACTACTGCATTGTTTCACCTAAAATGGTGCATGGGGTAGGGGCGGGTTTTTCAGGAAATTTTCATCTCTTTCTAGGATTTACATAAACCCCCCCTCTGAGACCTATCCATTACCAACATAATTAGGATTTGCTGAAAAAGTCTTACCCAGATACTCACTTTTTCTAATCAGGCGAAAATCTGCTACTTTTTCAGTATCTTAAAAGCCTAAAACCTTTACCAGTAAATACTTTTAGATTTAATCAGCCAGCCCTAATTATTTACAATCTTGAAAGCCTGATTAGTTAATGGTTTCGAGATTTAAAAACAGCAGATGGCTTGACTTTTGCCAGCATCTATGCTATTTACCATATCCCGCCCTTTCTGACCTTCCTAATGCTTAATCCCTGCTTTTTGAGAAATGTTAAGAAAGATGTGGGTCAAGCATAGCCCTGAGACGCGACTTATATTATGGGGCTGGTTTATCTGACAATCTATGGAAAACTCTATGATATAATAATAAGTTTTGAGCGAAAAAATTAGGTCTAAAGTCTCCCCTTTTCCAATAAACTAAGAGAAAATAAACTTCAGTATTTCAATGCCAATGTTTTCCTAGGTCATGCTGCGCAAACAACCAGAAATAATGATAACTGATAACTGAAATAACTTTTGCATAATATAATATTAAATTTTAACTGGAAAATAGGGTCTAAAGTCTCCCCTTTTCCAATAAACTAAGAGAAAATAAACTTCAGTATTTCAATGCCAATGTTTTCCTAGGTCATGCTGCGCAAACAACCAGAAATACTGATAACTGATAACTGAAATGAACCATATACCAGTTTTAAGTAATGAATTAATTTCAGGTTTAGCTATCCGTCCAGGAGGTATCTACTTAGACGCAACCTTGGGATATGGTGGTCATACTCAGTTGATTTTAGCTGCTGCTCCAGATGTTAAAGTAATAGCTATAGACCAAGATGAACAAGCGATCACTAACTGCCAAACCTCATTAGTCCATGAAAACTCTAATATCGAATTTTGGCACGGCAACTTTGCCAATTATCAACCAGAAAATATTCAATTTGATGGTATAATTGCCGATTTAGGAGTAAACTCTGTACAATTGGATACTCCAGAACGTGGATTTAGTTTTCGGTATGAGGCGAAATTAGATATGCGGATGAATCAGCAACAAACTATAACAGCAGCCGAAATAATTAATCACTGGGAAGAAACCAAATTAGCAAATATTTTTTATACCTATGGGGAAGAACGCCTATCCAGACGTATAGCTAGAAAAATAGTAGAAAGTCGTCCTTTTGAAACTACGACCCAGTTAGCAGAAGCGATCGCCCACTCTGTACCCCGCAAATACCGTTATGCTAGAATACATCCAGCAACCCGTGTTTTTCAAGCTCTGAGGATAGAAGTTAATCAAGAACTTTCTAGCCTAGAAATTTTTCTGAAAAAAGCTCCTAATTGGCTCAAGATTGGAGGTAGAATTGGAATGATTAGCTTTCATAGTTTAGAGGATCGTTTAGTTAAACATGGCCTAAGAGATTCGTCTATTTTGCAAGTATTGACAAAAAAACCTATTCAACCTCAAGATCATGAAATATCTATGAATCCAAGGGCACGTTCTGCTAAATTAAGATTGGCAGAAAGGTATTGTTAGATTTATACTAGAAGTTCTGAGGAAAGAGGGAGTAGAGGAGAATAATTGATAATTTATGTGGAATAATTGACTTAACTTTTAATTATTCAAGATATCTATATGTTATTTATTTTGTAAAGCAAAAATATTTTGTTTTCAAATACATTAACAGCCAATATGAGAGTATAGGAATTAAAAATTTTTCTGGGAGTCAGATTATAGCATGAGTCGGCGAGAAACGAAACTAAAATTGATGGTAGTCGATGACGAACCAGACAACCTAGATTTGTTGTACAGGACGTTTCGGCGAGACTTTAAAGTTTATAAAGCAGATAGTGCCTTCAGTGCAATGGACGTTTTAGAAGCAGAAGGAGAAATGGCACTGATTATCTCTGACCAAAGAATGCCAGAAATGAATGGCACAGAATTTTTGGGCAAAACCTTAGAAAAATTTCCAGACACAGTTCGGATTCTACTTACAGGCTACACAGATGTAGAAGATTTGGTAGAAGCTATCAACTCGGGTAAAGTATTTAAGTATATCACCAAACCATGGAATCCAGAAGAACTAAAAGTAGTAGTTCAACAAGCTTCAGAAACCTATAAAGTAGTTAAGCAACGGACCAATACTTTAACTTTGGCTTTGCGACGAGAGTCAATATTTAATGAAGTAATGAGTGCCATTAGAGAATCATTAGATTACTCTAGTATGTTATCCACAATAGTAGAAACAGTAGGACGAACTTTTGCAGCTACAGAAGGTAAATTATGGCCAGTAGTAGGTAATCGCCTCATGTCTGAGCCTTTTTCTTATCAGAGCGCTGAAAATTCTCCCAACGAGTTTCCCATCTCCGAAGAACTACTACTGGAAATATTGCAGAATCCTCAAACCTACTTTGAAGAAGGTTCAGATAAAAGTAGTTGTAAATTAATCATCCCTCTAATTTATCAGCAAGATTTATTAGCAGTTTTAGCCCTTAATCAAGAAAATAGTCATAACTTTTGGTCTACTGAAGATGTTGATCTTATAGAAAGTGTACTATCTCAGGCAGCCTTGGCATTATCCCAAGCCCAACTGTATCAAAAGACTAGAAAACTAGCGGAACAAATGAGTAATGAGCTAGAAGTAGCTCGTCAGATCCAAAGCAACTTATTACGTCAAAGTTGGCCGGAGTTTGAAACAGTCAAAATACAAGGTTGTTGCTATCCTGCTAGAGAAGTAGGAGGTGATTTCTTTGAAGTTTATACTCATTCTCAAGGAGATATTTGGTTAGCATTAGGAGATGTTTCTGGTAAAGGAGTACCTGCGGCCTTATTCATGGCAAGTGCTATTTCGGTCATGCGACGAGAACTTTCTCAAGAAAATCCCCCAGACCCCTATGAAGTAATGCTAAATCTAAATAGCATTCTGGCAGACGATTTGATTAGTAACAATTGCTTTATTACAATGGTCTTAGCTCGTTACACACCAGAAACCGGATTATTAGCTTATGCAAATGCTGGCCATATATATCCCTTAGTTTGGTCTAAAACCTCATTACAAAAAGATTCCGAGGAAGTAAAACCAAGTTTTCTCAAAGAACGTGGCATTCCCATAGGAATATTACCAAAATGGAGGGGAAAAGCAGGTACGATAGATTTAAAATCAGGGGATGTATTCCTACTCACAAGTGATGGAATCACAGAAGCTACGGTAGTTCAAGGAACTGCTGATGGTAGGGAAACAACTCGTGTCATGTTGCAACAAGAAGGTTTATGGAGACTCTTAAAGGAGCATAAAGACCAATTAAACCTCGATAAATTATTGGCCTATATTCGAGCCGATAATCAAGTTCAAGAAGACGATCAAACCATACTATCTCTGGAGGTTCTGTAAAATTTATGAAGACCGAGCTTCAAGTACCAAGCAAACTAAATTTTCTAACTATAGTTGAAAATTGGTTATTAAGCAGTCTAGAAGTAGAGCTAGGAGAAGATATTGATTGGCCACGTCAATCCAACCGTTTACGCTTGGTACTGGCTGAAGCTTACTCCAATGTAATCCGTCATGCTCATAAGGACAAACCTCATTTACCAGTTTTAATACGTTTAGAAATTAAAGACCGTAATATTGCTTTAGAAATTTGGGATTATGGTCAAGGTTATCAGACAGGAGATTATAATCCACCGACACCAGAGGACAAACAAGAAAGTGGTTATGGGTGGTTGATTATTAATAGACTAATGGATAGTGTAGAATATGTTTTACACATAGATGGAGATGGTAGAAATTGTCTCAAGTTGGAAGCGATTATGCCAGACAAAGCTAATTAATAATTAATAATTACCTATGTTGATAGACAATAGAATTGGCTAAAAGGTTTTTTCCTTTTTTTTTCGATAAATGGAGATAATTTATACCTTAATTTTTAGGTAAAAATATTTGCTGAAATTCTAACAAGCTAAAAATATTTTTTCTGGAGTTGCAGTCTTTTTTTCCATATCTCTCATTATTAAGTGTTGAGGAATTTCAATTACTGGTTATTAGTATGCAAGACTGAAACTTGATAATTGAAATAGAGTGCTAGACCCTAGGGAAAACTTAACTGGTAATAGGATAGGATGCTGTTAAAGGATTTCATAGTTTATAAATGTCTGCGCTCTTTCCTTTTACTGCTATTATAAAAAAAAATGCTTATTACCTTAGAAATGGTAGGGTTAATATCTTAACTTATTAGTCAGCTTTTGAGTACCTGGGAAATGGAAATATGGAATTGATAAAATCAACATAGGCAACTTAAATAAATAATTTAATATTTTAACTGAGATGAATAAAAGAGACTGCTATTTTTATATATATTCTTTTATTTAAAATTAGTTGTATATAATAAGAAGAATCTTGAGGAAAGTTTGGTTTTAAAAACAAATTAGGTTAATGAAATCTCCTATTAGCAGTAGTCAAATCAAAGAAAAAACTTTAGAAATAGGATTTCATAAAGTGGGAATAGCTTCAGCTAATGAATTTGGGTCAGAAATAAATAGATGGCAAAGTTGGTTGCATAAAGGTTATCAAGCAGACCTGGAGTGGATGGCCAGCTCCAAACGTCAAAATTTAAAGGGGGTCATGCCAGAGGTACAGTCTATTATTTGTGTAGCCCTCAACTATTATACACCACATAAACACTCTGAAGATAGTGAAATTGGTAAAATTTCTCGCTATGGTTGGGGTAGAGATTATCACAAAGTGATGCAAAAAAAGTTAAAAGCTTTGGCACACTGGTTACAAGAGCAAGGTAAAGAGATTTTAACCCGCTATTATGTAGATACTGGCCCTATTATGGAAAAAGCATTGGCGCAGCAAGCTGGATTAGGTTGGATCGGGAAAAATGCTAATGTGATTACTAGAGAATATGGTTCATGGGTATTTTTAGGAGAGATACTGACGAACCTGGAGTTGACAAGCGATCGCTCCCATACTGAACATTGTGGTAGTTGTACTCGTTGTTTGGAAGCTTGTCCAACTAATGCCATTGTAGAACCTTTTGTTGTTAATGCAAATCTTTGTATTGCTTATCATACGATTGAAAATAGAAATTCAGACTTGCCAGAACATATTAAGTCAAATTTAAAAGGGTGGGTGGCAGGTTGTGATATTTGCCAAGATGTTTGTCCTTGGAATCAAAGATTTGCTCAAGAGACAGATGTTAATGATTTTCAGCCATATCCTCATAATTTAGCACCTCAGTTAACAAAATTAGCGAAAATATCAGAAGAAGATTGGAATAAGCAATTTACCGCTTCTGCACTACGACGTATTAAACCGGAAATGCTGCAAAGAAATGCTCGTGCTAATCTTGAATAAGTATTAATTAGGGTTTAGGGAGTAGGTAGGGACTTATGCAACGTCCGTACAAAGTCAAGAGGGATAGAAGTTATAGAATAATTGTATCTTAATTTTTCTGTTCTAGTGAGCCTTTTGTGCTAATATGTCTGAACTTTTTTGACCTAAAAATGCTAAAAGCTTTATCTGTCATCCGAGTACCTCTTCTATAGAACCCCTAAGCGGATCTATAAAATTAGCTGTGGAGTAGGTGAGTATGGGAGTAGGGGAGATCAGGAAATGGTGCATAATGGGGGTACTTTTATACTTTTTTTCCTATTCTCTAACTTAATCTCGTAACTCCTGTCTCCTGAGTCCTGAATCCTGACTCCTGTCTCCTAATCCTCACTAAGGAAATGGTGCATAATGGGGGTACTTTTATACTTTTTTTCCTATTCTCTAACTTAATCTCGTAACTCCTGTTTCCTGATTCCTGAGTCCTGTCTCCTAATCCTTACTTTTGCAAAGATACGCTTAGGGGTTCTATAACAACTCCCTTCAACTTTTAACTTTTAACTTTTAACTTTTAACTATTCCCTACTCCCTACTCCTTCTAATGATAAAAACAATTATTTTTGATTTTGATGGTACATTAGCAGATACTTTCGAGCTAATTTTTGCTATTACAAATCGTCTATCAATTGAATTTGGATATAAACAAACAAAGAAAGAAGAAATCAAAAAAATTGAAAAATTAAGTCCTATAGAACTTATTAAAGAGTCAGGAATCTCTCTGTTTAAAGTACCTTTTTTGCTGAGAAAAATCAGAACAGAGTTTCAAAAAGAAATTAATAATGTGAGATTATTTTCTGGAATTAAAGAAGTTTTAATTTCACTTAAACTTGAAGGTTATACAATAGGGATAGTTACTTCTAATGCTCTAGATAATGTAGAACTTGTTTTACAAAAATATGATTTGTTAATTTTTGATTTTATAGTTTCCAGTAAAACACTTTTTAGTAAACATAGAGCTATTGAAAAATACTCTAAATCTGAGAATATTCAGCCAGAAGAAATAGTTTATGTTGGAGATGAAACTAGAGATATTAATTCTGCAAAAAAAGCTAAAGTTAAGGCAATAGCTGTGACTTGGGGTTTTAATTCTAGAGAAGCTTTATCAGAATATAAACCAGATGCTTTGGTTGATGAACCTCAAGAATTAATTGAAGTAATTAATAAACTATAGCAATCTTATTTTAAGGGAGTAGGAAGTAGGGAGTAGGGATTAGTTAAAAGTCAAGAGTTGGAGAGAGTTATAAAGGAGGTACAAGGTTTCCGAGAAATCAGAAAAATTTTCTCTTACATTTTTTTTTGCCTCTATCTTGCTTGCCTAAATACTAACTTTTTTACCTTTAAGGAGCGAAAATATGGCACTTTTTATACACCTAAAAATAATAAAATATTTATCTATAAATACTTTTAAATTTAATCAGTAAGCCTTATTTAGGATTGCTATAGTAAGTAGAAATTTTTGAGTAAAAAACATTTACTACTAAAAGTTAGGAAGTAGTAAATACTGGTAAATGATTCTAAATTTTTAAATGCTAGAGCGCTATTCACAAGACAGTCGAATCTGGAACATTTTGTCAAATTTCTGATACCAATTCCTCAAAATAATGGTATACTTTTTCGGAGCTTTAGTTATTAATAGGACTGACGCATAAACCATAGATATAGTGCTTAAAACTATAGCGCTATAGTTTTTTGACTCTATAGGTAGTACCTTTGCGTAAGTCCTGATTAAGTAATAGAGCGTTTCTCAAGTTCTTGAAGTACAGTTGTTTTTATCTGCCTTACCAAAAAATGAGGGTATGTGTCTCCTCTTTTAAGGGGATGAAAAAATATTTAACTCAGTATTTCAAGCCTGCAACTTTAGTCGGAGGTTCACTGTCTACTGATAACTGATAACTGATAACTAATAACTGTCCATTTCTCTACTTCTTGCTCCTTTTTATGACACTAATTCCCCTGAATAATGGTATACTTTGTCTATGCTTTAGTTATTAACAGGACTTAGGCATAACCATAGATATAGTGCTATAGTTTTTTAAATCTATATGTAGTACCTTTGCGTAAATCCTGATTAAGTAATACCATTTCTGAAAAGCTTTTCTATGCTTTATTGAGTAGGGAAGTGGGGGAAAGTAAAAACAAGAATAATTCACATTATTCATAGCCAAAATTAGGAAAAAAGTCAAAGAGCGAGTGCTAATTAATGAATAACTGAAGTGTTACTCAAGTATAGCATGAATTATGGGAATTGTTATAATACAGCGTTTCTCAAGTTATGGAGGTACAGTTGTTTTTATACTCCCCTACTCCCTACTCCCTACTCCCTACTCCCTATTTTCCCAATGATTAATCAAACAAAAATAAATCGAACAGTTTTAAATAATGGCATAGTTGTAATTACAACAGAAAATATGGTTGCTGATATTGTATCAGCCAAAATATTCTTGCGAATAGGTAGTCGTTATGAAGCGAAAAAACAATCAGGAATTTCCCATTTATTAGCAGCAGTTTTGACAAAAGGAACAGACAAATTATCGTCTTTAGAAATTGCTCAGAAAATTGAATCAGTAGGAGCAAGATTAGGAAGTGATACAACAGCAGATTATTTTTTAGTAAGTATAAAAACTGTATCAGCAGACTTTGATGATATCTTTCACTTATCAGGAGAAATAATCAGATATCCCTCCTTTCCAGAAACAGAAATTGAATTAGAAAAAAGGATAACTATTCAAAGTATTCGTTCTCAAAAAGAACAACCTTTTACGGTAGCATTCTCTCAATTACGAGAAATGATGTATCAAAACCATCCTTATGCTTTATCAACTTTAGGTAGAGAAAATACAGTATCTAAAATCACCCGCCAAGACATTCAAGAATTTCATCAAACTTACTTCCGTCCAGATAATATAGTCATATCTATAGTAGGGAAAATTAGTAACGAAAAAGCTATTTCTTTAGTTGAAGAAATATATGGAGATTGGCAACCACCAACTACACCTTTACCAAGTTTAAATTTACCAACAATAACTCCTCAACCTTTCATAGCAAAAAAATACCAAGAAACTCAACAATCTATTATTATGCTTGGCTATTTAGCAGCAAATGTTAGTAGTTCTGACTATGCTCCTCTAAAATTACTTAATACTTATTTGGGAAATGGTTTATCAAGTCGTTTATTTGTAGAATTAAGAGAAAAAAAAGGTTTAGCTTATGATGTTTCTGCATTTTATCCTACCCGTTTCCATATCTCAAACTTTACAGTTTATATAGGTACAGCAGCAGAAAATACAGCCCTCGCTGAAGCAGGATTAAAAACAGAAGTAGAACGTTTAGTTAATTATTTGCTTAGTGAAGAAGAGTTAGAAATTTGTAAAAATAAATTATTAGGTCAATATGCTTTGGGTAAACAAACAAATTCACAAATTGCTCAAATTTTAGGATGGTATGAAGTCTTAAATTTAGGAATATATTTTGATAGTAAGTTCCAGGAAAATTTGGCAATGGTAACGAGTGTTGAAGCACAACAAGTTGCTAATAAGTATTTTATAGAACCTTATATTTCAATTGTCGGACCAGAGATCAAGTGATTAGTAATATCAAGTTTGATGGTTTTTTGTTATACTTTATGGGTTGTGGAGTAGTTCGGACTGAAGAAAAAAAAGCCTAGTAGAGACAGGTTTAAGCAAAGACTTCCGTGGTTAACTCAAATTTAACTAAACCCGCCCCCAATGATGTAATGCAATATTTTTCATCAACAGTAGGGGCGGGTTTATCTAATTTCTAGATGCTCGTTAACTTAACTGAGAAACCCACCCCTACCTATCCATTACCCACATCTTCATCTAATATAAAACTTGACAAAATAGATAAATTGTGTTATTTTAAATGATTTGCTTTTTAGCTAGAAACAAAGTATATCAAATTACATTTTTTCGATAAATCAAGTAATTTTACTCAGCTACTATCATTCTTTTTCCTTTCTCCCCTGTTCCCTGCTATCCTTATTGGCACAAGGATTTCAAGACTTATGGGTAGACCATATCTTTTAGGGAAAAGTAATGATCCATTGTCCATTATCCATTATTCATTAATGAACCTTACCCCTATAAGTCCCACCCTCTCCATACTGCTTTTTTCAGATTTTAGCCATGAATTTTGTACTTTAGTAACAAACTTAGTCAAACGTGTTACACTTATAGACGTAATTATATAACTTAATATTAAGAAAATCTGTGTGCCTAAATCAGAACGTAAAATTCTATTAGATTTTGAAAAGCCTCTGGCAGAATTAGAAGACCGGATAAATCAGATTCGTGAACTAGCCAAAGATTGCAATAATGTAGATGTTTCTGACCAAATTCATCAACTAGAAGCAAAAGCAACTCAACTACGTCAAGAAATTTTTAGTAGTCTTTCCCCTGTCCAAAAACTACAATTGGCCCGCCATCCCAGACGACCAAGCACTCTTGATTATATCCAAGCCATCTGTGATGAGTGGATAGAACTGCATGGCGATCGCGGCGGTAGTGACGACCCAGCAATAGTAGGAGGATTAGCAAGAATAAATGGCCAACCTGTAGTAATTATTGGTCATCAAAAAGGACGAGATACCAAAGATAATGTAGCTCGTAATTTTGGTATGGCCTCAGCAGGAGGATATCGAAAATCAATTAGATTTATGGAACATGGCAATCGTTTTGGAATGCCAATCATAACATTTATTGATACCCCTGGTGCATGGCCAGGTATAGAAGCTGAAAAATTAGGACAAGGAGAGGCGATCGCCTATAATCTACGAGAAATGTTCCATCTAGATGTACCAATAATTTGTACAGTAATTGGAGAAGGTGGTTCAGGTGGAGCATTAGGTGTGGGAGTAGGCGATCGGCTGCTGATGCTAGAGCATTCTATATATACAGTTGCTAGTCCTGAAGCTTGTGCAGCTATTCTGTGGAAAGATGCTAGCAAAGCTCCTCAAGCAGCAGAAGCTTTGAAGATAACTTCCTGGGATTTAAAAAATGTAGGAATTATTGATGATGTAGTTCTAGAACCAAACGGTGGCGCTCATGCTAACCCCCTGCAAGCAGCAGAGAATCTGAAAAAGGCCATAATGATAAATCTAGATGAATTAAGTAAACTAAGTGGGCAACAACGTCGAAAACAGCGTTATCAAAAATTCCGTTCTATAGGAGTATTTGTGGAAACATGAAATATCATAGATCGCAATTATACAGTGTGAATAGGAATAGATTATCTTTGATAATTCTGTGTAGAGGAAGTTTTAATTCCAGGAGGATGTTACTATTACTTAATAGTAGTTAATTAACCTAAAAATTGTATCTTAAATTTTGTCCTTCTGGTGCAATATTTTTGTTACGTTTTGCTACAAAAAATTATGTTATAATTTCAGTGAATCTAGTACCAAGTTATTTATGATTTTGTTAATTCCCTCTTTTTAGAATTAAAAAACTAATGGGGATCAATTTTAAACAACTTGACTATGATAAAATTTTCAATATAGTTGCACAGTAAATTATCAATGCTTTCCTGATACCAACTCAAACAGAAATTTACCTGATTTTATAGTTATTGACGAATTGTGAAAATAAATTTCTCCTTGGTATCAAACTTACAGTAGAGAAATTGGTAAATTCTCATAATTATAGTTCATTGCTAATTAATAACTAAAATTGATTACCTCCAATCAGTAAAGAATTAAAGCTCTTAGCTAAATGGCCTAGCAAAAGTTAGGTCAGGATATAACCTGCTTTTTTGAAATCTTTTCCGGATCTACTAAATATGACTCAAACTTTTTCTAACGGTTCCAATCCTAGCAAAACACTTAGTCTCAATGGTCTGAAGACTGCTAGTACAAATGGAAATGGTAAAATTGCCTATAGACCTGACCGTAACTCCTCATCCAATGGTCATTCAATAGTGCAACAACCTCCTGCTGAAGAGAGCAACGAGGAAATGATTGCAGCAGTAAGAACAATGCTACTTTCAGTAGGAGAAGATCCTGAGCGAGAAGGATTGCTCAAAACTCCGAAGCGAGTAGCAGAAGCAATGCGGTTCCTGACAGGTGGTTACAATCAATCCCTAGAAGAAATTGTGAATGGTGCTATCTTTGATGAAGGTCATAACGAAATGGTTTTAGTTAGAGATATTAATCTGTTTAGTCTTTGTGAACATCATATGCTACCCTTCATGGGAAAAGCTCATGTAGCCTATATTCCTAATCAAAAAGTAGTTGGATTAAGCAAACTAGCTCGCATTGTGGAAATGTATTCTCGTAGATTACAAGTTCAGGAACGGCTAAATCGTCAAATTGCTGAAGCAATCCAAACAGTATTAGAACCAAAGGGTGTAGCAGTTGTGATTGAAGCTACTCATATGTGCATGGTAATGCGGGGGGTACAAAAACCTGGTTCTTGGACTGTCACCAGTGCAATGGTTGGTGTTTTTGAAGAAGATCAGAAAGTTAGAGAGGAATACTTCAATTTAATTCGCCATCAACCCTCATTCTTTTAATAGCTATTAGTAGGGTGCGTTAGCGGTAGCGTAACGCACCAATACCCTATATAGAGTTTTGGTGCGTTATAAAGTGCGCTTTTCATTTGAATAAACGATAGTAGGGACGTTCCATCCAACGTCCCTACTGGATTATCATTTTTTGAGCGTGGTTTATTGACCTGAAAACTGCTTTAAGCTACATAGGACTTACGCATTAACGCTATCCGTAGGGTGCGTTTTCCGCGCTGGAGCGGACATGGAAAGCGAAGCATTCCGTCAGGAAAACGCTACGCGATATGAAAAGCCTATCTCGTAACGCATCGGTACTCCATATCTAGTGCCTCCCGTGTAAGTCCTGCGACATTTACTAATTTAGGACTTACACGGGAGGAACCCGGTTTCTAAGATAAATTGTTGTTTTGAGCAATAGATATCTAGGCTCGTGCCGGGTTTCTGGGTTCACACGGCTTTAGTCCTGTAATTAATAAATTCCGACTCCTGAGTTCTTTTTAGTAACTTTTGTTATTTTTTCCCTTCTTTTCTATAACTATAAACGGCAAAAGGAAAAAAAATAGAGTGAGAAAGTACAAAGTTTTTCATCAACTAATTATCCGGATTTGATTATGAAAGGCTGAGATTTAAACTAAATAACTGAAACCAAAAAATATACACATCAAGAGATTTCTGATATGGCTAAACCAATCAAATTTGGAACAGATGGCTGGCGCGGTGTTATAGCTGATGATTTTACTTTTGAAAGAGTTGCTTTAGTAGCTCCTATTGCGGCTAGAATTTTAGAGAAAAATTATGCAGATTCTACTAATAATAGTAAAACAATAATTGTCGGCTATGACCGTCGCTTTATGGCTGAAGAATTTGCTCAAGTAGCTGCGGAAGCTATTCAAAATGCAGGATTTGATGTTTTATTAACCGATGCTTACGCTCCTACTCCTGCTTTTAGTTTGGCAGCATTTCAAAAACAGGCTCTGGGGGCTATTGTGATGACTGCTAGTCATAATCCAGGAAAATATTTAGGATTAAAAGTTAAGGGCGCTTTTGGTGGTTCGGTACCTCCCGAAATAACTAAACAAATAGAAAGTTTATTAACAGTTGAAACTGAAAAAGATGGGGTAGAAAAAGGTAAAAGAGAAACTTTTAATCCTTGGCCGAGTTATTGCGAAACTCTGCAAAAAATGGTAGAGATTGAGAAGATTAAGTCGGCTATTAATGAAGGAAAATTAAAAGTTTTTGTAGATGTAATGCACGGTGCTGCGGCTGGAGGTTTACAACAAATATTGGATGTAGAAGTTACAGAAGTTAATGGTAATAGAGACCCTTTATTTGATGGGGGAGCGCCCGAACCTTTACCCCGTTATTTGAGTAAACTTTTTAAGGAAATTAAAAGTTATCGAGCAGCAAATGAAGGGAGTTTAGCTATTGGGTTGGTGTTTGATGGAGATAGCGATCGCATTGCTGCTGTCGATGGTGAGGGTAATTTTCTCAGTTCTCAAATTTTAATTCCCATTTTGATTGAACATTTGACTACTAGACATGGGTTTAGTGGGGAGGTGGTGAAGACTATTAGTGGTTCTGATCTATTTCCGAAAGTAGCAGAGTTATACAAGATGCCAGTATTTGAAACTGCTATTGGTTATAAGTATATTGCTGATAGAATGTTGTCAACTCAGGTGCTTGTGGGTGGTGAAGAGTCTGGGGGTATTGGTTACGGTACTCATATTCCAGAAAGGGATGCTTTATTGTCCGCACTCTATTTATTGGAAGCAGTCGTGATGTCTGGAGAAGATTTGAGTGTTATTTATCGTCAGTTGCAAGAAAAGACAGGTTTTAGTTCCGTTTACGATCGGATAGATTTGCCTTTGCCTAATATGGAAGTGCGATCGCGACTTTTGGAGGAGTTAGAAAATAATCCTGTGACGGAGGTTGCTGGAGAAAAAGTGGTTGATTGTTTGACTATAGATGGGTATAAGTTTCGGTTAGCTGATGGTCGTTGGTTATTGATTCGGTTTAGTGGTACTGAACCTGTTTTGCGACTTTATTGTGAAGCTGCGGATATGCAGAAAGTGAAGCAAACTTTGGAATGGGCGAAAAATTGGGCAAATAGTATTTAATGGTATGTGTCGAGGAGTCAGGAGTCAAGAGCTAGGAAAGGTATATAGATTGTAAATTTGATGGTGAGGGTTTGGAAACCAAACCCCTAGAGTTTTTTTCACAAATCATTTGATATGACTTGATCTACAGCTACAACTGTTTTGGATCGACACCAAGGGAACGTAACATTTGTTTAAATTGTTCAGCACGTTGCCGCTCTTGTTGAGCTTCTTGTTCAAGTTTTTCAGCTCGTTGTCGCTCCTGTTGAAATCGTTGTCGTTCCTGAAGTTTTTCCTCTTCTGGGGTCATAAACCTGTTACCTTCAGACTCATACCAATACAACAACTCTCGTTGATAACGGTAATAATTATTAACTTCAGTTCCTATCGCCAGACCTATTTCTGGCATCCATACGGGATTTATTGGTAAACGTTGATATGTTCCATTGAACAAACGATACACCTGAAAACGCTCATGTTTGTCTCGGTGGAAATAGTCTGGGTTATAAATAACATAATACAATACTCCCAACCGAGCGTAATCAGTCATTTTTTGCTCGTCTTCGTCGCCATAAGTTTTAGAAACAATCTCTAATACGAATATCGGAACAATATAATTTTCCTCCCAAAGAATATAGGAGGAGCGCAATTTATCATTTTTTAGTTTGGGAACTCCCACACTGAGGAAAGCATCAGGAACAATAGCAACTCTAGGATTTGATCCAGTGGTGTGGTAAATTCCCATATTTATGCCAAAAAATCAATCAGAGCGATCGCGCCATAAGCGATTTAAAATTATTCTGAGTAGGTTAGGAATTAAGATTTGTATTTCATGGTCTACGGGTTTGTCGTCTGAATCTGGTAATTCGTCACTTGATGGTAGGTCGAGTAATTGATTGTAGTTTACCATAATAATTTGACTGTAACATTTGAGTTGTTTTATTTTAGCAAATAAATATCTTTAGAAAATAGGGAACAGGGAACAGGGAACAGGCAATAGAGGAGAGTAATTAATGATTTCTGGATAATAATTGATTATATTTTTAATTTTTGGAGTTCTCTAATAAATATCTCTAGAAAATAGAAAGTAGAGACGCATCGCTGCGCAAAACACACTCTACTAGACTAAAATTTAGAAGTAGCAAGGTATCTAGCAACCTGTTGTCAATGTGATAAATTGATGCTATGGTATCTACCGTTGTCTATTTATATGGATAGACTTACAAACAAAAAAACTAAGGAGATAGGAAATGAAAAAGATTCTTGCTGTACAGATAGGAGCAACCTTGTTGTGGTTGTCTAGTGCCCCTGTCGCCCTTGCAGGTAAAGCTTCTTTTATAAAAAAATTTAACTCAGAGGACATTTCTTACAGGGAAAGTGGTAACTGGGTGTATTTGCATAATTTGAAACTGCTAGAGAAGTTTAAAAGAGTATGTGGAGAAGAAGGTGGAAGATATCAGCCTGGTAGGGTGGAAGCAGGGAGTTATTGTTGGTTCTAGCTTAAATTTTGAGGTTGGGAGAATGTTGTTGTTGATTATATTAGTCTAGTCCAGTAGGGTGTGTTAGCGGAGCGTAACGCACCGTCTTTACAGAAGCGTAACCAATCCCATAGATTAGCTGGCAATCAATTTCTTAACTGGACTTTTGAATTAGTAGTGGTGCGTTACGGAAGTTCGCCTTTTCATGTTGCGCAGCAAAACACATCCTACTAGACTGATTGAGAGTAGTGCAGCGATCGCTTGTTCGGAAGATATTTTCCCGATAGCCATTCCCTTCCTTGACAAGTCAAAATTCAAAATTCAAAAGTAAGATTTGATAAGTTTCAAACCTCAACTGATCTGATAACTAATAACTGATAACTGAATAGAGGGTAGGGGGATAGCCAAAGCCAAAATTATATTTGAGTCCGGTACAATTTTCATAATTCCCCTGTAATTATTTTTTCTATCTGCTCTTCTCGTTCGCTTCTGATTTCCGCAACTAGATCGCCAGAATAGATACCATGAGTTTGTTGAATTTCTGCTCGGAGGGAATTTAAGCATTCTAAAGCTTTTTGAGGTTGGCGATCTCGCACATGAGAAGTTGTATCTTTTTGTTTAAGGGTTTCTAATCCCAGACGTACCACTTCCACAGCGACTTCAGAGACTGTCTGATGTTTTTGAGTCGCTAACTGGAGTAGGGTGTCGTACTGTTCTGGTTCTAAAACCAATGGGGGATATGTAGATTTTGTCATCTTAATTCTGTGAACATAAATGTTTTGGAAACTTTTACTATTATATCATAATTTTGAAGAAATATTGACAATGGATAATGGATAATTGAATACTTTTGGCATTCAAAAAGTTAGCTTGTTACTTAAAGTTTAAAATTTTAATCATTATCTATTGCTAAAATTTTAGAGTTATGAGTGGAAGTATTGAGGTTTATCTACTGTTTTTTATCAGTATGACAGACAATAAAAATTTACCTACTCTACACTGTATTTTGTTATAGTTAGGAAAGGCTTTATTGCATGAAAGTAGGGAAGTTGTATGCAACTTCCCTACAGATTAGAGGAAAAAAAGCTAATAGTTATAGCACTATCGATTGAGGTTAGGACATTTCTAAATCCTGAAATCCTATCCTTTCAAATTAAACTATTCCTTGTTCCCTATTCCCTATTCCCTAGCGCGTAGCGCTATACTTAATACTTCCGCTCTTGGGGTTCAAACATAGTTATTGTTACAGGTCGATAACTAATATCAATTCCTGCTGAGGAATAATAAGTCAAAGTATGCCGTAAAAACTGCTCATCATTTCGTTGGGGAAAATCTTCCCGACTATGAGCGCCTCGACTTTCCTGACGATTGAACGCCGAACTTAAAATTGTTTCTCCCACAACAAAAATACTCCGCAACTCCAAAGCTTCAATAACTTCTGTATTCCAAGACTTGCCTTTATCATCTAAATAAACCCGCTGATATTGTTCCTGGAACTGCTCCAACTTTTTCAAACCCTGCTCCATGATATCTTGGGAACGGAATACACCACAATGCTCGCTCATTGCATCTTGAAATTGTTGCCGTAAAAAGTCAATGCGATATTCTCCAGAACGGTCTAACAATTCTTGAACTTGTGACTGCGCCTCTTGTACATAACGTTCTTCCTCAATATCAGGTAACTTTCGACCCTCCACAAAATCAGCGATCGCTGCTCCAGTTCGTCGTCCATAAACCACACATTCCAACAAAGAATTACTACCCAAACGGTTCGCCCCATGTACAGAAACACAAGCACATTCCCCGGCAGCAAATAATCCATCCACCAAACTATCAGCACTCCCCCAAACTCTGCCATCAGTATTAGTAGGAATGCCACCCATAGAATAATGAGCAGTCGGACGTACTGGCATCGGATCGTTGACGGCATCAATACCAACAAGACGATGAGCTTCTTCCCAAGCAAAAGGCACTCGACTCATAATCTTCTCCCGCCCCATGTGGCGCAGATCGAGATAAATAAACGGACCGCCAGCACTACCATCCATATTGATTCCGCGACCAGCACGAAGTTCCAAAGTAATAGCACGGGAAGTGATATCCCTGGGTGCTAACTCCATCCGACTCGGAGCATAATTTTCCATAAAGCGATCGCCTTCACTATTTATGAGGTAAGCACCCTCACCGCGCACTGCTTCAGAAATTAAAACTCCTGCTGGATATAAACCTGTGGGATGAAATTGCACAAACTCCATATCTTGCAGAGGTAAACCTGCCATTGCTGCCATTGCCAAACCGTCGCCAGTGGAAGCATAATCATTGGAAGTGGTATTAAATACTCGACCATAACCACCAGTAGCAAGCATTACCACTTTGGCTCGGAGTACAACTATTTCCCCATCCAAAATATGATACATAACCACACCTTTGGCTTGACCGTCTTCTAATATCAGACGCATCACATACCATTCCTGATATACTTTTACCCCATTACGCTGGAGGTTATTTACCAACTCATGCAAAATAGCGTGACCAGTTTTATCCGCAGCATAACAGGTGCGGTTGTGGGAATGACCGCCGAAAGCACGTTGAGCGATGCGACCATCTGGCAACCTGGAAAATAATACTCCCAAATGTTCCAAGTCAATGATTACATCTGGTGCTTCTTTGGCTAAAATTTCTACTGCGTCCTGGTCTGCTAAATAGTCGGAACCTTTTACTGTATCGTAGGCGTGGGCTTTCCAGCTATCTTCTGGGTCTACATTTTGGAGGGATGCTGCTATGCCTCCTTGAGCAGCGACGGAGTGGGAACGAATGGGGTGAGTTTTGGCAATTATCGCCACATTTAAACTAGGGTTTTTGCGGGCTATTTCTACAGCAGCGCGACAACCAGCAAGTCCGCCACCAACTATAATTATGTCGTGTTCTAGCATTTAGGTAAATATCAGGTATTTTGGTTCTGTTTCATAAAAAAGTGAGCATATTGCCCACCTTAATTAAACTATATTAAACTAGGAGTTTTACTAATGAAATCTAAAAAAAATCTTAAAAGTAGGGTCTATTTCCCATGACTTGAAAATAAATGTTTTTAAGTTGTTTTTTTCTATGAGTAACTATTATGATATAGCATTTCCCTTTTCTTGTAAGGTACATTGATAATCCCCCTAAATCCCCCTTTGAAAGGGGGACTTTTTGTTCACTTCCCCCCTTTCACGCGCTATGCTTTATAAACATCTTTCTCTTTTCATAAAACTTGGGCATTATTGACAAGTTATGTATTTACCATTCGATGGGTATTCCCGGAGAGTGAAGTATTTAACTAGAGGCTTTTCTCCCCCCATCTCCCCCTATACCCATCCCCCCATCATCAGGGTTTCAGGAGTTCCTTATAAGGGATAGCGCATCATCGGGGGACTTTTTGTTCACTTCCCCCCTTTCAAAGGGGGGATAGAAAACTGTACCTCGCGCTTGTTGGGAATTGCTATATAGTAATCCTATTTTATTTGTGTATAAAAATCTTAAGTGCTTATGCAAAATTAATTGTATAAGTCCATAAACCAAATTAATTGGAAATTACTATTATATTTCTCTAATCTGATCGAGAAATTATCAATTATTTCTTTCTTTTTCTAGTTAAGTGTTCCCTGTTCCCTTTTAATTAAAAAACTTAATAGATTTCTTCGTAAATAGGTGTGGAGCGATCGCTTGTCTAAGACTTTTTTCGACCTAGATTTGGTCAATTAAATCTTAAAAAAATCTTGATTTGGATAATTTTTTATACAAAAAGCTGGTTTAATAGTTATTAGTTATTTACCCCAATAAAAAAATTACCAGGAAGAAAAACTATGAGTGAAAAATACCCTTTTAGAATCCTTAGTTTAGATGGTGGTGGTATGAGAGGAGCTTTATCAGCAAAGATTCTCGAACAAGTAGAGCAGCAGATTTTAGAAAAAGAAAATAAATCTTTGACAGAATACTTCGATCTAGTGGCTGGAACTTCTACAGGATCGATATTAGCAGCAGGTATTGCTCTTGGTTTAAAAGCAAGCGAGCTGTTTAAACTTTATGATGAGAATGGCAATCAAATATTTTCTAGTATAAAACGAAAGTTACGAAAGCTTATTCCTGGTGGTGGTGGATATTTAATTCCTTTTACTCGATATTCAAACCAAGGGTTAAAAGAACTTCTCCAAGAAAAATTAGTTTTTTCTAACGACTTAATCGATCGCAAAACAGACCAACTTCCCAGCCTTTTAGATGTAGAAAAATCGCCAAAATCACCAACTTTATTGATTCTTGCCTATAATACCACAGGTGGTTATACACAATATTTTGCTAGTAATGCTGCATACAAAGAAGGTGGTGAACCTGAATGGTTTACATATAAGTCTGTATCAGATTTTTGTCTATGTTCTTCTGCTGCGCCTACTTTTTTCCCTCCCTATAAATTAATTGATAGCTGTGGAAGAGAACAAAATTATATAGATGGGGGAGTAGCTGCAAATAACCCCGATCTGGCAGCAATAACTCATGCTATGTATACGAAAACGCGAGTAAATTCTCAAGAAGATAATTCTAATCCAGCGCTGCCAGCTCTTGACCTTTCTGATATCTCTGTATTTTCTATCGGAACAGGGAAAGTTGATTTTTCATTTGACTATAAAACAGTGGATAGTTGGGGACTTGTTGATTGGGCAAACAAAATTTCTGATATTTTTCTAGCAGCTCCTGCTCAGTTTGAAGAAGCAGTAACTAGACAATTAATATTAGGTTTAACTACACATCAACGATATAGACGTGTTAATCTTAATATAGAAGCATTACCCATAGACGATCCTGGTATAATTAAGAAGTTAGTTGAAACCTACAAAAAGCAAAAAGACTGTATTAAAAGTTTGGATTTTACAGACATGACAAATAAAGAATGGAAGTTAGAAGATTTAGTTAACGATTTTATAGAGAAAAATAAGAGGGATGCCGATCAACATTTTAAAAATCGCTTTGACTAGCTAAAAATTTCAGTAGTTTTTGGAGAGCAGGACTTACACCAAGCCACCAAAAAATCGGGTTTATCAAGGACTTTTCTAGTTTTAGCCACAAGACTGTAGCCATACAGCGCTTTTCACTCTCGATGAACCATATCGTCATAAGCAAAATCTTGTAGGGACGCCCTTATGCAACGTCCCTACTGTGGTTTACTGATATGAAAACTGCTGTAAACCCGGTTTCTGTGTAAGTCCTGGATTCCTCACAAAGAAGTTTCTACAATACTCAATAATTCGTTAATTTCTGTAATTGATGTTATCGCTGTATCTGCGATCGCACTATGAACATTAGCAGTAGGATGTACATTGTCAAAAAATAAAAAATTATCAACGTTATCCAGACCAGAATTTAAGAAATTATCTATGACATTCGTTAACTCAAAATCACCAGGATTAGCAATTGCGTTATCAAATAAAGTTCCAATATCAAGATTAATAATATTAATATTTGGGTCTTGTTCCAATATTTGAGAAGTTGCTGCTAAGACACTATTATGACCTTCAGTTAATAAAGTTAATCCCTGTTGTTGTTCTGGAGTAAGAGTTTGCGAAAATGGAGCTGCTCCTGAGTCTGGTAAATTCGGTAAAAGAAAATTTCTGGATCCAATGCTGGCAAGTTTATTTACTGCTATTGATAGATTATCAACAGTTGACTGTGTATCTATTCCGCCAGTCAAATAATCACCTGCTCCTGCCCAGATAACATATAAAGCATTTGGATCGGTGGCTGGAGTTTCTGCAATAAATTCATCAATCTGTGTTTGTAAACCTAGCAATAGTGGAGGTGTACCGTCTGGTAGTGAATTGTTGAGAAAGTTGTCAACTCCTGTAGTTGCGCCACCAAATGCAAAATTAAGGTTAGGGTTAGCTTCTAATTCTAACTGAGATGCAAGAGTTTCTATCCATAGGGGACCATTACTAAAACGCCCCTTAAAATAGGGAGGACTTTCGGGCAACAAACCCCCAGTAGTTGCAAAAGCATTCCCTGTATCAGACAAACTATCGCCAAATACATAAATATCGCTAAATAACAAACGTGGCAATCGACCTTCAAATTGACCACTTTTGAGAAAGTGTTCTGTGGCAGTAAGTGTGCTATTCTCTATTGCTTCGGCGATATCTGGATAGCGGTCTAGGTAAAAACTGGTGTTAATTAAAGCACTAGGGTCTCGTTGTTCAAGCTGACCAAAATTTATAAAATGTTCCGTTGGAGTGAGAATATTTTGTTCTACAACAGTTGCAATGTCTGGGTTAGTAGCGAGATAAAAGTCAGTATTGAAAATCGCGCTGGGGTCACGATCTTCAAATTGACCAACTTCAATGAAATGGGAAAAAGCATCACCGATCGTACCATTGGCAACTCCTGCGGCTACTTCTGGATTGTTTTCGAGATAGAATTGTTCGTCAAATAGTTCGTTTATTGTTAATGCCATAGTTTATTAAGTCAAAATTCATGCATTCAAAATTCAAAAGTAAGATTTTTCTAGCTTACATTAATCAGGATTTAGACAACGACACTAATTATAGTAGCTATATTGGGAATTATGACCAAATGATAAGCTATATATAGCAGTAGTGTTTAACTTCTGTTAATAACAGGTCGTCCTGCATAGTGATGTTATACAATAAAAAAGAATACTTGGCAAGGAAGTAAGGAATATTTAGTACGGGAGCAAGATGCTAGGATATTCACAAAAATAATGATGATGCACCACCATTAGAATGCAGCAGCTAATAATAACACAATTTCTGCTAATTTTTGGGCTGCACCTGGTTGACCTCGCAAACTGCGGAGGCGATCGCTCATTTCTGCCAATTTTTCTGGATGACTCAAAAAGTCTAACACCAATTCTGCTACCATTTCTGGTTGAAGTTTTCCCATCAACTCCGGTACTATTTCATCTTTTGCCCAAATATTCGGCCAAGCAAATAGTTGTCCTTTGCGCACCACAAACCAATTAATGATGGTGGCAAAAGCAGCACCGACTCCTGGTAAATTTGCCAGTAATCCTGGTAAACCATCCCATGCTCTCATAATATCTAATTGTTGAGTGGGCAATAAAACTATCATTGGTACTGCTAAGGAACCAAGTTCAGCGGTGTTAGCACCAACAGTAGTCAGGCAAATGCGACATTGAGAAAGTAAATCATAAGCAGGAGTGCGGGCGATCAATTCTATTTCTACTCCTTCCGTTGTCACCAGTTTTGCATTTTGAATTTTCCCACTCTCTGTTTCCTGGGAAGGCATTAATAATTTTGCTCCCACACCACCCATTTTGGCAACTGCTGGATTTTTTTGCGGATCGGCAAAATTGGCTAAAGTAGGTAAGTCAAGGGTGGGAGCAACAGGAATTATAAATTTAGTTTGCGGACGAATTTTGTGGATGTGTTCAGCGATCGCTAAAGTTAAAGGTACACCTAAAGACAACTTGGTAGGTTTCGATCCAGGCAATAACCCAATTAACTCTAGACCACCCTCATCTTTTGAACCGCTCAAAAAATTACTTCCAACTTCCAACTCCTGACTTTCCCCCCTGGGATGGGTTAGGGGTGGGTTGAATTTTGACTCCTGTAGGGACGTTGCATGCAACGTCCCTACAAATTCTGACTTCCCCTCCTGGGAGGGGTTAGGGGTGGGTTGATTTCTGACTTCATTCATTAGGTCTCCCACTACAGTAAATTTATCAGCATATTTTGGAGACACTTGAGCAACGACTTCCTGCTTCATCACCCCAAATTTATCTATCCAGCGCCACCATCTAGCATCCCACTCAGCATAAACAACAGTGCGATAACCCAAACGTTTTCCTACCACCACCGTAAAAAATTGGTCGCCTCCTAAAAATAAAACTACCCCTTGAGGATACCAATGCCAATTTTCTGCCGTCTGACCCCAGAGCAAAAACCGCCAAAAATATTCAGGAGGTTGTACCCGATCTACTTCTGGATAGGAACCAGCGATCGCTACTTCTTTTCCAGTAGCATGAGGACAAGGGGAAAGAATAACAGAAATTCTGATATCTATATTTGTCTGTTGTCGCAACTGTTGGACAACAGGTCTTACCCAGGTAATTAATTCTCCCGGACCATTGGAGAGGATAACAATATCAACTTTTTCCATATCTAATAATATACTTACTAAATGAAACTATAGCAATCCTAAATAGGTTGTAAGATTTTATCGTAGGGGTTTGGTATCCCAACCCAAGCACCGAGGGATTTGGTATCCCAACCCCTACAGTTTTTTCTCACAAATCATTTCATGTTGCTATAAATTATAGGAGAAAATTAAATGACAGAATTAATAGATGCTGCTAAAATTGGAGATATTTCTCAAGTTGAAACCTTGTTGAGTGGGGGTGCGGATGTCAATGCTAAAGACTCCGAGGGTTCAACTGCTTTAATTGCTGCTGCCGAAACTGGCCATGTAGAAATGGTGAAAAAATTATTAACTGCTGGTTCAGATGTCAACAGTAATGATAATGATGGTTGGTTTCCTTTGATGGGTGCTGCTGCTAGTGGCAACCTAGAAATTTTGCAATTGTTGTTAGATGCTGGAGCTGATGTTAATGCTGCTACTAATTTTGGATTGACTGCTTTGATGATCGCTGCTGGTAGTGGTCATATTAATGTGGTGCAAACTTTATTAGACAAAGGAGCAAACATTAAAGCTAAAGATAACAATAAATGGACGGCTTTAATTTGGGCAAGTTCGGAAGATCATCAGGATGTAGTGGAGTTGCTCAATAAGGTGCGCGATAGAACTCTGTTTCACTGATACCTACCATACACTTTGCTGTAAGCATTTCCTGTGTAATGCTTACACTTGGCTATATTTAGGGTTGGCTAATTAAATATCAAACCTTTTACCGAATAATTAATAATCAACAGGACTTACACAAAGGTACTATATATAGACAGGACTTACACAAAGACAATATATATAGCACATGCCAAATATAGCGATAACTATAATTTTTGAAGCGATCGCCTAAACAACTAAAATATGATAACTTATACCAAGACACTATATATAGTTACTGGTAAACCGAGCGATAGGTATAATTTTTAGAGAGCGATACGGCTAACGCCACGCTCCGCGAACGCCAAGCATTTCTTTATTAATAAAAACTTAAAATAGCCGTCATTTTAATTGCAGGATATTTGAGTTCAGATACTAGATATTTAGATAATAATTGATGTTTGAACTGAAGTATTGCTCAAGTGTAGCACTAATGCATGGGAATTGGTATAAGTCCTGTGAAAAATACTCCCCTACTCCCCTACTTCCTCGCTCCCGATCCTAGATACGGTTAGGGGTTCTATATCTATGGTCTATGGGTAAGTCCTACTTGAAAACTCTAAATTTTTCCTCACCAAACTAGGAGAAATGTAGAAAAATTAACATCTACAACCATGACGTTTTATGCAACCTCCCTACTGTTAATTTTTTTTATGTATACCGTATTGCCTGATATATTCGTAATACTTTAATTAACTCTTGAATCTGGATAGGTTTACTTAAATAATCATTCATTCCAGCATCAAAACATAACTGTTTATCAGTTTCCATAGCATTAGCAGTTACTGCAATAATATAAGGTATTTCTGTAGGCAAAAATTGTTGACAAATTTTCTTTGTTGCCTCCAAACCATCCATTTCTGGCATTTGCATATCCATCAGAATAATATCATATTTCCGAAGTTTCAAAGCTTCTAAAACTTCTAAACCATTAGCAGCAACATCTGCCAAATAACCTAATCTTTTTAAAATATTTATGGCAACTTTTTGGTTAACTCTATTATCTTCTGCCAATAAAATTTGTAAAGGTAGTTCCTCAGCTAATTGAGGAATTTCTGTGTTTTTATCTTTGGATGTTTTTGTGGTTAACTTAATGGGTTGTTTCTGAAAAATAGCTAATAATACTTGATAGAGTTGAGATGATTTGATTGGCTTTTGTAATGTTGCTGCAAAATTTATTTGTGCTAGTAAATCCGATGTTAATGGCAGACCACTTGAGCTAAGTAATATTAATGGTAAATCTTGACATTTTCTAAGTTTACGAATTTCTCCTGCTAACTGCAACCCATCTATTTCTGGCATTTGTAAATCTAAAATAGCTAGAGAAAATGGGTTTTCTTGTTGTAGTAATTGTAAAGCTTCGGAACCCGATCCGACTGAGTGAGGTTCAACTCCCCAAGACTGAGTTTGGAGATGCAAAATTTTGCGGTTAGTGGCATTATCATCAACAATTAAAATTTGCTTATCGTCAAATTTAGCCTCTCCTGGAATTAAATTAATATTAGTAGGAATAACTCCAACTTTGGCTTTTATTGTAAAATAAAATGTTGAACCTTTTCCTAACTCGCTGTCTAGCCATATTTTTCCTCCCATCATTTCACTGAGGCGTTTACTAATAACTAAGCCTAAACCTGTACCTCCATATTTACGAGTTGTCGAAGCATCTACTTGAGTAAAAGACTGGAATAAAATTTGTTGTTTATCTTTAGCAATACCAATACCTGTATCTCTAACAGAAAATTCTATTTGATAAACTAAATCGCATTTTTCGCTATTTTTTAATTGGTTATTTTTTTGTGAAATATCTTCAGCATTAACTTGCAAAATTACTTCACCAACATCAGTAAATTTAATTGCATTGTTTAAAAGATTGGTCAAAATTTGTCTCAGTCTAGTAACATCTGTAATGATACATTTCGGTGTAACTGGACTTATATAATAAGCAACTTCTAAGCCTTTTTTCTGAGCTACAGGATATAATAAATCTAAGACTTCTTCTATACAACTACTAATCAATACTGGTTGGTATTCTAGCTCTAGTTTCCCAGAATCTATTTTGCTAAAATCCAAGATATCATTAATAATTGTTAGTAAAGAATCACCACTTGTTCTGATGGTTTCCACAAAATCTTTTTGTCGCTCAGATAGTTCAGTATTTAACAATAAACTTGTCATACCAATTACCCCATTCATAGGAGTCCGAATTTCATGGCTCATAGTTGCGATAAAATCACTTTTTGCCCTGGTAGCTGCTAAAGCATCATCTCGTGCTTTTTCTAATTCTTGATTAGTTTTAAATAATTCTTGAGTGCGTTCTGCCACTAATTTTTTGATTTTTTTAGTCTGGTTAATATTCGTATTTAGATAACTACTAATACCTGCTGTTAAGCATAACCCTAATGATAAAAATAACCAACCATCCCAGCTTTCTTTATTTTTGATATATTTCTGATTTGGAATTAATAAAAACAACCATTCTCTCTCACCTACTTTAACTGTTTTGATAAAGTTTCTACCTAAATCATTAGTAGCTAGTTTTAATTTGGCTAAAGCATCTACTTCCGTAATATTATTTGAGTAATTATCCCCTTTCTTAGATGAGGAAAAATAGAGAAATTTTTCTGATTCTGTACTAGCTGAAGTATCGTAAATATAAATATCAAATTGCTCCCCTTCAGTAGAAAAATTATCTAAATAATTTTCAAATAAATTTTCAATACTAAATACTCCTACAACAAACCCTTGTAAATTTTGGCGGAAATCGGCAATTGAATTATTAATTGATTGTTTTTGATATATAGGTTGAAAAATCAAGAAACCATTTGTATTTTCTGTTTTTTCTACTAATTTAATTTTAGCAGTAGCGATCGCTTCCCCAGTATCGCGAGCTTTTTCTAAAGCTGCTAGACGATTAGAATTAGAAGACAAATCAAATCCTAAAGCTTTTTCATTACCTTGATATGGTTCGACAAAATATACTGGAAAATACTCAGCTTTGAGGTTAGCTCGGACTATTTTTCCGGCTTCGTTATGCTGGGTAAATTGAAAATTAGAATAACCATCTTTTTGTGCCATTAATTCATATTTTTCTCTTTCACCAGCAGTAACATAAGGAATCCATTCTAGAGCTTGAATACTTGGCATCCGAGCTAAAAAAGATGAAACAAATTGTTTAAATTCTTCTCGATTTACTTCTTGTGAACTTTCATAGAAACTTTTAAGTGATAATAATACATTTATTTCTTCTCTGATTTTATCTTCGATATAATCTACTTTATCTAATGCTAAAGATTGAAATTCTATGGAAATTTTTTTTGATTCCCAATTTCTAACTACAGTAAACCCAATACCAGATAATAAAATGCCAATAATTATAGTTAACCATACTGGTAAATATTGTCTGAATAAATTATTTTTAGCTTGTTCATATTTGTTGGTATTCATTGGAGCAAAATATATACATTAAGAAATAGCGATTATTATTATAGCGCTTTTCATTAACATAGAATACAAAAATGTAAACCACTGTCATTTCAGTTATAAGTTATCAGTACCTCAATGGAATAGGGAGGCTTGAAATACTGAATCAATTTTTTTCATCCCCTTGAAAAAGGAATGGGAAGATTATTATCCATTATTTTATCAATTATGAATTTCCAAGGAGGAATAGTTTTAATTGATGAAATTGAAAATGGCATACATTATTCAGTGATGGAAAAAGTTTGGCAGTCTATTGATGTAGCAACTATAAAACTTAATACTCAACTTTTTGCGACTACTCATAGTTATGAATGTATTGGTGCAGCTCATCAAGCATTTTATAACTCCAACTCTGAATCATATAATTTTTGTTATTTAAGATTAGAGAGAGAAAAAGAAACTAATTCTATCAAGAGTTTAGTTTATGACAAAGATAATATTGAAACTTCTTTAGAACTTAATTGGGAGATGCGCTAAATGATTCAGAATCAAAAAACTGAAAATATTAAAAAATCGAAGCTTATTCTTGGTGAAGGAAAAGATGAATAATCTTTCTTTTCTGCACTAATTCAACATTTAGAAATTGATGATATTCAAGTTCTTAGTTATGGAGGAAAAACCAAGCTTAACGAGGGTTTAAAAACTTTGCATTTAGTCCAGGGTTTTCGGATTTGCGCTCTTTATTAATTACTAGAGATGCTGATGAATTATTCAATAATGCTTCTCAAAGTATTGATGGTTTTATTAAACTAATAAAAGATCGTAAAAATTTAACAATCAAAACATATATCTTTGCAGACAATAAGTCTGCAGGAATGTTATACTACCTTTGTTTAAAAGCAATTGATAGTTATGAAATGAGTTGTATTGAAGATTTTTTTCAGTGCATTAATAAAAATACAAATAGAGAACCAAATGAATTTTCTAAAGCTAAAATTTACGCTTGGTTATCTACTCAAACAAAACCAGATAAACGTTTAGATGAAGTTGCTAAAGCAGGATATATTGACTGTAATAACGAAAAATTTAACGAATTAATAAATTTTATAAAAAGCCTTTGAATCGAATTATTAATTACCATTCAAATATTCAGAATATGCTGCACTCCCTTAAGCACCTAAACAGAATTATTTACACAGTTAAGATTCCACCTTATAAAAGATTATCGTAGAAATCCTAAATAAGTCAGAATCAGGATTCATCTCAATATTGCAAAAAGACTTTTTTCTTCCATACATATTCCCTGTTCCCTAAAAATACTCACCAACTATTTATCAATTTCTTATATAAGTCTCATATTTTTCACAGAATAAATTAATATTGATTCTCCATACTTTATACATAAGCGAAAATTAAATTTAATTAACTGGAAGGAACAACATTATGAAAAACATCAACAAAAAGTTAGCTTTAGCTACTGCAATGACTGGTGTATTAGCTGTTGGTATTGCTACTCTAGGTAATAATCAAGAAGCTCTTGCTGAAAAAGAAGGTATGGAGAAATGTGCTGGTATTGTTAAAGCAGGTCAAAATGATTGTGGTGCTAATGGTCATAGTTGTGCAGGTCTAGCTAAGAATGATTCAGATCCTAACGAATGGATTTACGTTCCTGAAGGTACTTGTCAGAAAATTGTTGGTGCAAAAATTGTTAATAAATAGGCTAAAACATATAAGTTAAAAATTTAGGTAATGATTGTCAGGCATTTTTGAATAAAGTCATGGTTTAAGAATAATAAAAATAGGAAAGGGGGTGATTTTTTGGAATATATATAAACCCCTTTTCTTCTATTTATTGTTCGTTAATTAAATCAACTGAAAATTTAAGAATGCCATATTTTTTCATAAAAATAGCTTATACCAAGTGTGATAAATATTTGTTACAAATGGAAGAAGGAAGAAACATTTAACAAAAAGGAATAAATGATAGAGATAAATATCTAAAATTAATTGGAGCAGCTATTTTTGAGGATTTCCGATAAACATCTATATTTTTGTAGCATTCTTTTTTCCAATCAGTAGAAGGTACTAATAACTGAAATGGCAACCTATTTAAAATCTAAAAATTTAGAAATTGATATTAGTTCTAAATTGCAAACAAATCCAAACATTCCCTATATTAATTCACGCTCTATTAAAGGTGCAGGAATTGGATTACGTTCTGTACATTATCAATATATTCTTAGTCAAAAACCCAAAATAAATTGGTTTGAAGTTTTATCAGATAACTATCTTTGTGCAGGTGGTTTACCACTATTTAATTTAGAAAAAATTCGTCAAAATTATCCAGTTACTCTACATGGAGTAGGAATGTCTCTGGGTTCAACAGACCCATTAAATTTAGATTATTTAACTAGATTAAAAAAATTAGCAGCAAAAGTTGAACCAGATTTAATTTCCGATCATTTATCTTGGATATCTGTTAATGGTCACTATCTTAATGATTTAATTCCTTTGGTTTATACAGAAGAGGTAATGGATTTTGTGGCATCTAGAATTTTGCAAGTACAAGAATTTTTAGGCAGACAAATTTTGATTGAAAATCCCTCCCCGTATTTAACTTTTACAGATTCAACTATGTCAGAATGGGAGTTTATTGAAGGATTACTTAAAACAGCAGATTGTTATTTACTTTTAGATGTAAATAATCTTTATGTCAATGCCATAAATAATAAAATTGACCCCCTACAATATTTAGATAGTATTCCTCCGAATAGAGTTAAACAAATTCATTTAGCAGGTTACGAAGCAAAAGAAAATTATCTATTAGATACCCACGGTTATCCTGTACATTCTCCAGTTTGGGAATTGTATAAAGAAGCATTAACTAGGTTCGGTGCTGTACCAACTTTAATAGAATGGGATACTAATATTCCCTCTTTTGAAGTATTAATGGCAGAAGCAAATAAAGCTGAAAAATTATTAGAAAATATAAAGTAATGGAAGCGATAACTCTACAAAATTTATTTCTACAAGCTGTTTTGGAAAAAGATAGTTTTAGTATAGAAAAATTAAGTCAACATATTAAAGCACCGAATAATTTAACACCTGCCGAAAGTTTGGCAATTTACCACAATAATGTTGTGGGAAATTTAAGTAATACATTAGTCTCAATTTATCCTGTTTGTTGTCAGTTATTAGGTGAAAAATTTTTTAATGCTACGGGATTAAAATTTATTGAAAAGTTTCCTTGTTTATCACCAGACTTAGGAGATTATGGGGAAGAGTTTGCAGATTTTTTGGCTAATTTTGAACCTGTAAAAGATTTACCATATTTGTCAGATGTAGCCCGTTTAGAATGGCATTGGCATCGTATTTTTGCTGGTGAAAATACAAATGGTTTAGATTTCCAAACTTTAGGAGAAATTCCTCAAGAAAAATGGGGGGAATTGATTTTTTATTTACCAAAAAATAGTGTTTTATTAGAGTCTATCTATCCTATTCATAGAATTTGGCAAGTTAATCAATCTGATTATCAAGGGGATGAAGTAGTTAGTTTAGATGAAGGTGGAGTAAAAATATTTTTGTGGCGACAAGGTTATGATATGCGAATTGATTTACCTAAAGATGATGAGTGGGAATTATTAACAGTTTTTCAAGGAAATTATCCAGTTGAAATTATCTGTGAAAAATTAGTTGATGTTGAATCTGAAGTGGATGTTGGTTTGTTACTGCCATTGTTTGTGCAACGAGGTTGGATTACTAATTTTTCTATAGTAGGGGTGGGTTTTAACTAGAATTTCCATACTTATTCTAAGATTTATATAAACCCACCTTTTCATTTATCAAATAATTAATAGTAGGGGTGGGTTTTAACTAAAATTTCCATACTTATTCTAAGATTTATATAAACCCACCCTTTCATTTATCAAATAATTAATCATCCATTCAACTGTTATTTTGTAGCCATAAAAATCATTTGTGAGAAAAAAAACGGTAGGGGTTTAATCTCCAAATTCCTTGGCACTTCCCTTGAGAAACCAAACCTACCCCTACCATAAAATCTTACAATCTATTTAGGATTGCTATATATTAGAACATAGACTTATGTAATTTCCTTCTTCCTTCTTCCTTTTTTCTTCTTTATTCTTCCTTCTTTACTTCTTTTTTCTTTAGTGTGATAATAAATTAATAACTCAAAGCTAATAGCTAATAGCTGAGAGCTAAATGTTTACCTTAAGTTCTTAAAAAAGAATAGATGAAAGAAATCCTTTACTTAGAAGTACCAACGCCAGATACGAAAACTGTTTGTCAATGGCTACAATCTCAATTTCAACCTGGTTTTGGCCAAAAAAATATAACTCCAGATGGCTTTATTCTCAAACTTCCTGAAGACCCTACTCAGGAAATATCTGTCTTTTTATGGTCATTACAACGAACTACCTATCTGAAAGTATTTGCTGAAGGAAATATATCTTCAATACAGCAAAAATTTACCTCAAATTTAACTAACAATTTACGAAAAGAATTTCCTCTAAACTATCCAGAACCTCCCCAAATTGATCTATCTAATCAGTCAATTTTTACAGCTTTAGCATCTGATTATCCCTTGACAGTTAAATACTTTCAAAAAATGCCTAAAGGAGAGTATTATCTCAACCGTTTATATTGGTGGGAAAAACGTTGGCGAGAATCAGTTAAAAATCCTCAAAAACCTAAACAGGTGCTTTGGAAAAAAGAGTCAGAAACTAATAATAATTCAGTTGAATATGACTTAATTTATGTTGGTGGCGCTCTGGGAATAGTTCATGCAGCAGTCATGGCAAGATTGGGATATAAAGTATTATTATTAGAACGTTTACGTTTCGGTACAATGAATCGAGAATGGAATATTTCTCGCTCCGAAATTCAAGGTTTAATTGATTTAGGTTTATTTACAAATACAGAAGTAGAAAACTTAATTGCCAGAGAATATAAAGATGGATTTAATAATTTTTTTGATGCTAATAATCCGGATTTTTGTAAAGCAGAAATTCTCCATACTCCCACAGTTTTAAATTTGGCATTAGATTCAGAAAAATTATTAACTTTATGTGGAAATAAACTCCTAGAAGCTGGTGGAAAAATCGTCGATGAAACAGAATTTATTAAAGCTGATATTGAACCAGAAAAAGTAGTAGTTTACACTCAAAATCTATCTACCAAAACTGAACAAATTTTCTCTGGTCGTTTGTTAATAGATGCTATGGGTACTGCTTCTCCTATCGCTTGGCAATTAAATGGAAAACGAGCTTTCGATAGTGTTTGTCCCACAGTCGGAGCTGTAATAGATGGTGGATTTGAACCAGGTGTTTGGGATTCAAATTATGGAGATGTTCTCAATAGTCATGGAGATATTTCTCGCGGGAGACAATTAATTTGGGAGTTATTTCCTGGTAAAGATAATGAGTTAACAATTTATCTATTTCATTATCATCAAGTTCATCCAGAAAACCCTGGTTCTCTGTTAGAAATGTATGAAGATTTTTTCACTATTTTACCAGAATATCGACGCTGTGATCTGGATAAATTAGTATGGAAAAAGCCAACATTTGGTTATATTCCTGGGCATTTTAGTATTAAAGGTAGCGATCGCCAAGTTGCTTTTGACCGTCTAGTTTGTATTGGTGATGCTGCTTCTCTCCAGTCTCCCTTAGTATTTACTGGTTTTGGTTCTTTAGTGAGAAATTTACCTCGTTTAACTGAACTTTTAGATACTGCTTTAAAATATGATTTACTCAGTGCCAATAACTTAAATAAAATTCGTGCTTATCAAAGCAATATTGCCATTACTTGGTTATTTTCTAAAGGTATGATGGTTCCTACTGGTAAGTTTTTACCTCCCCAAAAAATCAATTCTATTTTGAATACATTCTTTGGCTTATTAGCAGATTCTCCCCCAGAAGTAGCAGATACTTTTATTAAAGATAGGGCTGATTGGTGGACTTTTACAAAACTAGCTCTCAAAGCAGCCAGAATCAATCCTTATCTTTTATTCTGGATTCTAGACTTTATTAATTTCCAGGAAATATTACTGTGGATAACCAGTTATATTAATTTCACTTTGTTTAGTTTAATAAGTTGGTTATTCGGATGGTTCCCTAGTTTTGCTCGTTCGATTCAACCTTGGTTAGAACCTCGTTTTCCTGGTTTATGGTTTTGGATATTAGCTAATAGTTATGCTTTAACTTATAATGTCGGTCAACCACAGATGAATTTCCAATTACAAAAGTAAAGAAAGAAGAAAGAAGAAAGAAGGCTTTAGTTATCTAGGAGAGAAGGAAGAAGGAAAGAGCGAATGTAATTCGCTCTTTCATTATCAATTATCAATTATCAATTATCAATTATCAATTATCAATTATCAATTATTAATTATTCATTGAAAAAGGCGATCGCTCCCGATCAAAACCAGATTTAGGGAAAGCCAGAAAGCAGATTTTTTTTCAAAAAACCGGGTTTCTTAAACAATTAAATCGGAGCAGTTACTAACTCTTTCTCTACTATTTCTGTTGCTTCTGGAGGTTTTTCTGCTTCTATATCCATGAGTGCTTTTATCCTTTTAAATAAATCGACTTCTGCCGGTTCTTTGTCTGTTAATTTTTCGTAAAAATAGGGGTCATTTAACCAGTGGGGAAAAGCTATTTCTAATAAACCATTTTCCCAGAGTTTAAAACGCCAGTATTTTGATACTCGATCATCGACTATCTCAAATAATGGGGCACAATGTTTCTGAGGATAATAGATAAAATTGTCATCGCAAATGTAGTACCAAAACTTTCCTTCTGCTTGATCGATAGCATAGACAATATATTCTTTACCTACTGTTAATCTAAAGAGGGTTTCTGTGGTTCGATTAACAGCTGGATCGAGATAATTTTCTGGAAGAGATGCGCCAGTGTTGGCAATACAACGAATTTTCATGGGTTTATTTTCCTTATTGATTTCTTGGTGCTGCTTTGGGATATTCTCGTTTGAATTTAAACTCAACGTCTTGAGCAGTTTTGCGGTTTCTGTACCAGTGGACTTGTACCGCTGCTCCATCAAGTATTAAACTATTCGTACTTGACATTTTAACCCAGTCTCCTGGTTCGCCGCCATAATTTTCGACGAGTCGGGGAGAACATCTCAAAGGTTTTAATGGCGTTCCTTGAATTTCTATGGCTATCCCAGCCTTAGCCTGTTCTAAAAGCAGTTGCTCTTCTAAGTTATTGGGAGTTTCATCGGGAATCGGGCCAGTTGTCACAGTGTTGTTTTTTTTGCTTGGTAAAAAAGGTTGATTCTAATTATAAAATAAAAGCGATCGCTCCTTATCAAAAGCAGGTTTAAGGAAAGCCAGAAACCCGGTTTTTCCGAAAAACCGGGTTTCTCAAAGGGCTGGGTTGACATAAAATTAATAGAAACCTGTAGGAGTTTATGGTCATTAACCCCCACTCTTTCATTATCAATTATCCATTAAAAAGATACCCAAGATTTAACATCATCAAAACTCCAAGGCGAAGGCGGATTCTTATTGTAGTCAATAAAATATTCGTATCCGAGTTGCTCGTATAACTCAGATACTAATTGCTGTAAATCTAATATCGGTTCGATATCTGTTGGCAAAAGGGGAAAAGGGAAACTGGGAAGGCGATCGCCTACGTTAAAACTGTACAAATCTGGGGTGGGGCGAGTATTACCACGACTAACTAATATACGATAGTGTTTTGATTTGCTATTGTGGAAAACTGGCATGGCAGAGCCACCTCGTAATAAATCTATTTCTACTAAGTGAGTCATACTTTCTAAGATTTGTTGTCGTTTGGCTAGATACTTCTGGTGACCTTCTCCTGTTTTATTAGCAGGGGAGAGAACTTCTACAACCGCGACTACTTCTTTTGTGGCTGTATCTTTGACTTCAATGTAGGATTGCCGGACTTCTTCTCGTAGGGGAATGGCTACTTTCACGGGTTTGACTGAGAGTTTTTGGGCAGTAATGGTTGCTGCCAGCGTAGTTTTTGATTCTCGATTATTTTGTACGCTAACGTCTGGTCTACCGATAGTAATGGAGGTTGAGTTGCCGATTTTATAAACCCACTTGTCAGTGACGACTCGGTATTTGGGAGCGAGCGGTGGAACCAGGTTTCTAGCTATGGCAGCAACCAGTTGATTGTGGAAGTCAGACCAATATTCAGGTTGTTCGAGATAAGGATTCATTCCGGGAAATGGATTGGGCATGGTTTTTCTGAGGTAGTTGGTTTTATTTAATGTAGCAGAATGGGTGGCGATCGCTTTCTGAAGACTATCCAGAAACCCGGTTTTTTCCAAAAAACCGGGTTTCTTAAACAATTAAGCGGGAGTTGTTGCTAACTTTTTCTCTAACGATATGATAACATAATTTTGAGAAAATAAATTCACTTCTTGATTGGAGGACAAAATGCAAATTACTTTGGAAATTCCTGATGAGATGCTTCAAGGAAAAGGATTAAACGAAGGAGAATGGTTGCAGGAAATAGCGATCGCTCTATTTCAAAAAGAATTAATAACTCTCGCTCGTGCTAGCAGGATTGCCCGAATGCACCAAATGGATTTTCAAAAGCTAATTGCCAGTCGCGGTATCTGCATTCATTACGATGTTGAAGAGTTTGAACAAGACATTCGGCATTTAGAAGAGCGGGGTTGGTTATGATTATTGTTAGCGATACTTCACCTTTATGTAATCTACAACTGGTTAATTCTCTCTGGTTATTGCGAGAACTTTATGGTATAGTTATAATTCCTCATGTTGTGGCTGAGGAACTTGCTGCTGCTAGCAATCTGGATATTCAAAATATTTGCCACCTAGAATGGATACAAATCCGAACTCTTAGTTTAACAAAGGTTGCTGAAAGCCTTCAGAGGAAGCGGGGATTATATCCAGGAGAAGCCAAGGCCATAGCTTTAGCAATCGAGCTTAAGGCAGACGATCTGCTTATTGATGAGCGACTCGGAAGACGAGAAGCTTTGCAACTCGGATTATCTGTTATTGGTGTATTGGGGATTTTAGTCGCTGCCAAACAAAAAGGTTTAATTCCAATGGTATAACCTGTTATGGATACCCTTATTGAGGAGGCTGGTTTTAGAGTAAGTGATCGTTTATACCAGCGAATTATTACTTGATCTAGTGAGTGAAGTGTTAAAAAGGGAAGGTTGCGATCGCTCCACATCAAAACCAGATTTAGGGAAAGCCAGAAACCAGGTTTTTTTGAAAAAACTAGGTTTCTTAAACAATTAAGCGGGAGCAGTTGCTAACTCTTTATCCTCTGTTTCTGTTGCTTCTGGCGGTTTTTCTGCTTCTCTATCCATGAGGTATCTTATCCTTTTAAACAAATCGACTTCTGCCGGTTCTTGGTCTGTTAATTTATCATAGAAATAGGGAATGGTAAACCATTGAGAAAACGCTACTCTTAACAAGCCGTTTGGCCTTAAATTAAAGCGCCAATATTTAGATAGTCGATCGTCTACTACCTCAAACAACGGGGCGGGATTTTGCATCGGGTAATACATATAATGGTCGTCAGCAATGTAGTACCAAATTTGTCCTTTCCATTCATAAAAAGCATAAACAACATACTCTTTGCCAATAGTTAATCCAAATTCTAGGTCTCTAGTGTAACCTCCATTAGGATCGAGATCATGCTCTGGCAGAGATGCGCCAGTGTTAGCGATACAACGAATTTTCATGGGTTGATGTTCCTTATTGATTTTTAGGTGCTGTTTTGGGATATTCCCGTTTAAATTTGAACTCAACGTTTTGAGCTGTTTTGTTGTTTCTATACCAATGGACTTGTACGGAAGCTCCATCAATTAATACAGACTGTTTAGTTGTCATTTGATCCCAGTCTTCGAGAGAACCGCCATAGTTGGCCACAAGTTGCGAAGCGTATCTTAGCGGTTCTTTACTGCCATTAAAGATGGTCTTACTTTGCCCTTTTTGGCATCTTCTAGAAGTAGTTGCTATTCTAAGTTATTGGGTGTTTCATCGGGAATCGGGCCTGTTGTCACAGTGTTGTTTTTTGCTTGGTAAAAAAGGTTGATTCTAATTATAAAATAAAAGCGATCACTCTTGATAAAAACCAAACTTAGGGAAAGCCAGAAACCCGGTTTTTCGGAAAAACCGGGTTTCTCAAAGGGCATAATTAACATTAGAGTTGTTGGGAAATAACTTAGGTTAGAAAAAAACTCAAACGAAAACTGATAGATTTCCTGAGTAATTTGATTACTTATGCTGCCATCAGATATAAGTTCCACGGGTACAGTTGCTGTTAGCATTAATTTGTCATCAAAATCATACTTATGATTACGATAAATCTGACTGACAACTCCATAACGTTTCATACCCTTGATATGCGTTTTCACATACTACCCTTGATTGGCTCAATTTCCGATTTTCTAATTTTTGTTGCTCACTTAACTCTCCCCCTTTTGGTTTTTTATGGGGAATGCGGATATTTTCATACTGATGCGTGGATACCTTGGAAACCACTGTCTACTTGAATCGGAATCTCTACAGGTATATTTCAAGCGCAATTTCTCCTGATCATGGAACTTCTTATCATGTAGCTTTCCTTCTCGTGCCTGGCTCAATACCAGTACTTTCTGGTTTTGATTGACTGCAACTAAATGTTTACGAGTGTGACGCTTTTTTTTTCCCGAATAATTCAGTTTTGGTTTTTCTGAGTCAGTTAGTCGTTGCACTGGCCGCTGAAGTGCCATCCATTATCACTCGTTTTACTCCAGGGAAACGTTCTATGAATCCTTGGACACTGTTAACTTGACGCTCTGGTAGCACCTTTTTTTCTTCCAGAGCTGCTTCTAATGCTAGGGGTTGTCAGCGATGAACCCAATAATGTGCCTGACTACGGTCGATATCAAATAAGATACCAGCTCAATCAAAAGTTGGGTAACACTTAAAGTAGAATAGAATGTCAAACAATTTGTCTTGATTGGTGCGTAAACGAGCCTTACGGCCTCCTCCAATAGAGCGTTGACGAGGTTTTGAGTGCAATGTTTGCTCATACATTTGAGCAAAGGACTCCAACAAAGATTCAAATGCTTTACGGTTTAATCCCGTTAATCCTCTGAGTAACCTGTCTGGTTTTAAGGCTCGTTCAATATTTAGCATTTTTATGGCCAATTTCTTCTTGAATCATTTTACCTTATTTCCCAACAACTCTATTAAATGAATAGAAAACCTGTAGGGGGGTTTCATGTCGCGCAGCAAAATGCTATTCGCCCTTAACCTTTTATTATCAATTAAAAAAACGCCCCGGTCGTAATATCGGGGCGTTTTTTGGTTGGGGAGCGATCGCTCCCAACTACTAAACTGGTTTACTCACCGCAGTTTCTAAAGCTGAATCCTAAAATCCGTGACACCAATATCCGGCGCACCCTCTAATTTAACAAACAAACCGCCATTCCCCAAACCAGCTTTGTTACCATTACTATTGTAAAACAGTTCTCCGCTCTCGTCATTGTAAACAATAAATGCTTTGCTGCTAGCAACCTCGGCAGCATCATCAACAACTGCAAATTCCCGTTTGCGACTGAAACTATTACCTTGAAGACTCTTGATAACTTTAAACGCGCTTTTGTCGAGAATAAGTTTGTCTTCACCCAATATAAAGTCAGTTATTTCATCGGTTTCTGTTTTCTTAAAGTCAGCAAAAATAAAGGAATCTCTGCCTTTGCCTCCAGTTAATATATCCTCCCCTTTACCGCCATTGAGTTTGTCTTTACCCTTGCCTCCAAGTAGGGTGTCGTTGCCGTTTTTCCCCAACAGTTTGTCGTTACCGCCCTTGCCATCTAACACATCGTCTAGATTACTGCCTCTGAGAGTATTTCTACGATTGTTGCCGTTTTTAATAATGCCTTGGTTTGGGTTATTTAAGGAGTCAATTATTTCCTGACCCGTGAGGTTATCCACAGTCTCAATGAAACCTTCACCTTTGTTGCCTTTTTCGTCGAAAAAGTTGTTAATAGTCAGTTCTTTAGTAATTACTATCTTACCATTTTTCTCCTCCAATAATTGGGAAGACTCTCCACTAAAGAGTTCCATCAGTTCTTTGTCGATATTTTGCTTGATCGTAGCGATCTTCCCATTTCCATCAATATCTATTACTAGATCGGTACCTTGACGCAAAAAGCCAGTCTTGCCTTTAGCTAAACCACCTTCAGAAAGATCGACATCTTCTAGTTCGAGACGATCTTTACCACCAGTATCAATGATCTGACTACCAGATGCGTTTTTAGCTTGGAGTATGTATAAATCATCTCCATCACCACCGTTCAAAATATCAGCATCGCCTCCACCTTCGAGAGTATCTTTCCCATCACCACCTTCGAGACTGTCGTTTCCAGTACCACCATCTACTTCATCATCACCTACACCACCAGATATAATGTCTTGACCATCACCACCACTAATCACATCTGCTTGATTTCCTGAAGTTGATTTCAGTTGAAAATCTCCCAAGATAAAATCGTTTCCAGTACCACCAAACATTGTGTCAGCACCTTCACCTCCAGACATAATATCTTCTCCAGCATTACCCCAGATTTGGTCGTCACCACCTTTGGCATAAACTGCATCATCTCCATCAAGAGACCTGATAACATCTGCCTCATCTTGACCAACCAAATGATTATCTTGACTGGTATCAACTAATTTTTTGCTGTTCTGTGCGACTCCAAAAATTGTTTCTAACTCCTCTATGTCTGTTATATTTGTAGGATTCAAAACCAAGTGAGTTAAATGAGAATATCCTTCGGGTTCAGCGATGGTGTAGGTGACATCAATGGTTGCGGATGTGGCAGTTACAGTTTTAGGTAGTTTGACTTTCCAAGCATCTTTGGCGCTGTTGACGGTAATAGTTTTACCATCCTGAGTTACTTCTAGATTGCTAATTACTAGATCGTCTAAAGTGTAGAGATTTTTTACTTCTATATCGGGATCGCTAAAGTTCTGGAGGAGAAATTCTTTGGGCAGGCTAAATTCTTTTAAACCACTGGGTAGATCGTAATCCCAGCGAGCTGGTGTTTGACCAGGTTGACGAATATTACCCTCAGCCAAATCTACGCGATCGACTGCCCATTCGTTATCAAGTTGTATTTGAGCAGTTTGGCCGTCAGTTGTAATAGCTTCCGAATAAAAGAGACGCGATCGCTGGTCGTTACCAAAGGGATCGAGAATAGGCTCGTTAGCTTTTTTACTCTTGTTATAAACTGAGTCTGGTACGAGGATGGAGTTAACATCTTCTGTCTCAAACTTAATCAAACCAATTCCAAATAGCAGATCGACTGTACCATCTGGTTTTGTTACTTCTACTGCATTTTCATAAGTTTCGGAAGCTCGGATCGCATAATCCTGAGAACTACCTTCCGTGTAAACTACCACATCGCTCAAGAATGGAGAAGTAAAACCATCGAAAGCTACAGGCTCCCCAGTAGTTGAAGTAGAAGCAGACATTATAAAAACGTTTTCCCCAGGGCTAATAATAGTATTGTTACCCCCGCCGGAATAAATAAAATTATAGGTGTTGGCATCGGCAACTAATTTATCATCTCCTTCTCCTAAGTGGTAGCTAACCATCGGTACATATTGAGCATAAGATGTTTTTGGGAAATTACTCTCTAGAGGTTGAGAGGTAAATGGTTTAACTTTTTGTAAATCATTTTTAGTGAAATTGAAATCAGAGCTTATGTTTGCGTATTCAGCATTTAAGATTGTGTCTGCTTTATCAGTAAATATAACTTCAGGAATGTAGCTGCTATATACTCCGCCTACTCCTCCTGGTAGTTCTGTATTGTCAAAGGCATCTTTTAAACTACTGAAGTCAACCCTGTTCACTTTTCCTAATGCGAACCAATGGGTTCCATCCAGAACTTTTGTACTTTCAAAAACAACCTCATCAAATATATCGTCATCTATTCCTAAGGTTAGCGCACTCCTAATATTATCTTTGAGAATAACTTTCCGATAGGCGTCATCTTGATTAGGTTGTCTCCCACGAATTAAAATGTTTTCTACAAGAGACCAACCAATAGTAAAGGTTTGTTTTGACGGTGACTGCAAGGAATAGCGTTCGTCGCTACCTACTTCTTTTCTAGCTGAAGATCCCGCCAAGTCAGCAGAAGCTATAATCAAAGATTTTAAGTCAGCATCAATGCGATCGAGAGTGAAGAAAGGTCCACTGCGACTTTCTCGGGGATCGTAATATTTAATAAAGTTAGAGTCATCAATTTCAACTTCCACTTCTGATAAGTCGGAAACACCTATCTTTCTCTCAAGTGCTTGAGTTTCCAAGACAAGAGTATATTCTGAGTCTTTGAGATTACCTGAAGGATTTAAGTCATTGCCACCAGCACTAAAAATACCGTAGATTCTGCCATCTGTGGGGTGGGTTACTAAATGGTTTAATCCTACCTCTCCCCCTAAGTTGACAATCCTCAGAGTATGGGGAGACTTACTCAAGTCTCCACTCAGGGCAGTAATTTCACCAGGGTTAACAGCAGAAATAAAGGCATCGTAAGTACCTGGAGCGCTTTCAAAATAGACAGAATTAGTGCCACCACCCAAGTCTATAATATCCTGGTAAATAGACGAACCTTCTGGCAGTAAAAACAACTCACCTCCATGAATATTTTTCTTAAGATAGGGATTTTTCCAACGCAAAGCATCAGTAAGAGTAATATTTGCTTCTGTTTCATTGGTGTGTAGCTGTAGGGTATCATTTCCCGAACCTAAAATATAAGGCGCTCCTCTATTATACCCAATCGGAACCTTCAGCCGATCGGGACCTTGGGTTCCAGTTAAAACCCCCACTGGTAGGTCAATAGCATAAACATCTGGGGGTGAACCGCCTAAGAAAAGATCGGGTTGGCGATCGCCAACATCACCTAAACTGGTAAAGTCCATCTTTATTCCTTCGGTGCTTGCTTGCAGCTCATCGGAAAGAATAATTCTTTCTATGTTGTCAAGTTTAGTGTTATTATTCTTGTTATCAACTTTGAGATTATAAGATACATCTGTTCGATCTAATGATATGTCTGTGCCATTGAAATTTTTTCCATTATACACATCTGAGTCTAAGATAAATACATCTCCAGCACTTGCAGTAAATTCACTGATAGGGTTGTCAAAAGGATCTTTGTAAGTTCTGGGCTTTACTTGGTTGCTCTCGTCTCCCCCATCAACAATATCATTACCAAGACTCAGTTGACCAGCATCAGGACTATCAGGACAACAAGTCAGGTAGTGCAAATATCACAGTAGAAGCAACATCCAACGGTCAAACCGTTACTGATACTTTCACTGTCTCTGTAACTGCTAAACCTGACTTGGTAGTACAAAGTACATCAGTTCCATCTTTTGCAAGAGCAGGTAGCTCTATAAGTATCAGTGGCTATGTAAAAAACATAGGTAGTAGTAGCGCAGGTAGTAGCTATGTCAAATATTATCTGTCTGATGACACAACCTTAAGTTCCTCTGACACATACTTAGGTTCAGATTATGTTACTAGCCTCGGCTCAGGTCAGTCTAGCTATGAGTATGAATCATTAACTATACCGTCAACCACAAGCCGTGGAACGAAATATGTGTTGTTGGCGGCTGATGCTAACAACACGGTGGCAGAAAGTAATGAAAACAATAATGTTGCTCATGGTTCAATTTACATCTATTAATTTCAGGTAAGCTTGATTCACTGATCGTTCTCCTCAACAACAAACATTAATACCAAAGAGCGATCGCTTCCCATCTCTCAGAAGGCGATCGCTCTTCCATTAGTTTTTTTTATTGTTGACAGATTGACCAATTTGTGATATAGATTTCTATCATTATCCCACTTTTGAAATCAAAAATTATGCACTTTTTTGTGGTGAAAAACTATGCAATTTTTTGATAAAAAAATCATGTAATCCTGGCTAAATAATTTAGGACTTACACGGGAGGAACCCGGTTTCTCCCAGAAACCGGGTTTCTGGGTTCAGTTCAAAGGACGATATTTTGTTGAGAAACCAAGTTTCTGCGTAAGTCCTGTAATTAATAGAAATGATTTCCCACGGAAAAAAAATTGCAAATATTTACAAACAGGTTGCTTTTCTGGATAGAGGTGTTACCATAAATCCTGTAATGCAAAAAAAATACTTGTTAGAACAGGGAAAAGAAGAATGTTCTAAGGTATTTGCCTAGCGCTTAGATGACGGCTAGTTAGAAAATCAGGACTTACCCATGAGGAAGGAAATTTCAAGGCTTTCGCTCCTGGTGAGTAATGACAGAAATACGTTGCGTGTGTGTAAGTCCTAAAAATATTAAATTATTTGGAACAATGAGCATGCTAGAACCAGATTCAGGATATATTTTCCCACTTCCACCGGAACAGGAACTACAAAATTTGGGGGAAATACCCATCGTTGGTGTCGAACCGAATGGGGAAAACCTCTCGCCTTTGTTGGAGGAACCTATTGATTCACCTTTAGTAACTTCAGTTGATGTTGATATAGTTAGGGAAGAGTCAACTGTCAATGAGAATACCGATATTCTTACGGGTGTAACAGAAGAGGACTCTAATATTTCTTCGATTCAAGTTAGGAAGACCACTAAGACAGACCCAGGGAATAATGCTAAAAATGCCCTTAACTTGGGCAAAGTGGGAGATAAACCAATAAAAAATAATGACGATATTGGTTTTAACTCTGGTGGGACTAAGGACAAAAATGACTACTACAAATTTACTCTCACAGGGAAAGAAAACGAGGTTAGTGTAGTAGTTGATGGTCTCAAGGATGATGCGAACTTACAATTACTGGATACAAATGGTAAGGATGTTTTGTCTAAGTCTACACAAAAAGGTAAGAAGACAGAGACTATTGATACGGAGTTGGATAAAGGTACTTATTATTTGCGAGTTTACCCTCAAGGTAGTGCTAAAACTAAGTATGGCCTCAGTGTTAGTGCGGAGGAAATACTCCAAGACCCTGATAGCAAACCCAGTGGGGCGACTAATTTAGGTCCATTGGGTAAGAAGAAAAAGAAAGTCAACGACGAGATAGGTTTTAGGCAAAATGGTACTAGGGATAATAGCGATTTTTATCAATTTAGTTTAACTGAAGATTTCAATAACCTAAATATTGTCTTGGATGGTCTGAAAGATAATGCTAATATCAATCTGTTTGATGAAAGTCAAGATATTATCGACCGGTCTCGGGCAAAAGGCAAGAGTAAGGAAATAATTGACGAGGTATTAGAACCGGGTACTTATTTCTTGGAGGTGGAACCCCAGGGAAGTGCTAAGACTAAATATCAGTTGAGCTTTGATTCCAATAAAATTGATGACCCCGATGGCAATCGAAATCGGGCACAAGAGATAAAAGTTGGTAAAAAACCAGAGAAAATTAGGGATGAAGTAGGGTTTGAGGTTGGAGGCCAACGAGACCAAAAAGATTACTATCAGTTTACTTTGAACAAGGATAGCGAGGTTAATCTGAGTCTGGACGGTCTGAAGCAAAATTTGGATTTCCAACTGTTAGGTGATAAGGGCAATCTGCTTTACAGTTCTACTAATAAAAGTACAGATTCTGGAGTAATTGAAACTATTTTAGATAAGGGCGAATATTATGTTTTGGTTAAACCTGTGGGTAGCGATCGCTCGGAATATACTCTTTCTCTAGTTGCGGATAGTGATATTGAAGACCCGGACGCTAAGTTACCAGGAAATAATCTGGGTAAACTCAAAGCAGAACCTATTACGAAAAGAGACAAGATTGGTTTTAAGGAAAAGGGTTTTATCGATCAGAGCGACTTTTGGGGATTTGAGTTAACTCAGGAAACTGACTTAGATATTAGTTTAGATAGGTTGACTCAAAATGCTGATTTAGAACTATATGATGAAGATGGGACTACCCTAATTTATAGTTCTAAAGAAAAGGGCAAAGCTAAAGAACTAATTAGTACCATTTTGGATAAGGGTACTTATTATATCAAAGTTAAACCCAATAGTGGCAGTCGGACTAACTATGAATTAAGTTTGACTGGTAATACTAAAATTGCTGAAAAAGATGATGCTTTGCCAGGAACACCTTTGGGAGAGTTGGGAGAAAAACCAGTTACTAAGAAAGATAAGGTAGGTTTTAAACCTTCTGGTAATGTCCGGGATTTTGCAGATTTTTACAATTTCAGTTTGGCTGAACAAAGCGGAGTTAATATTACTCTAGATGGTTTGAGTGGCAATGCTACCTTAAGTTTGCTGAGAACTGACGGCCGAGAAATTGAAGTTTCTGACAATAAAGGTAGTAAAGATGAAGCTATTAACGAAGTTTTAAGTGCTGGAAATTATTACATTGGAGTTAAAGCGGAAGGTAATGCTAAGACTAAATATGATTTGGGAGTAACTGCTAATGTCCTGAAGGATGACATTAATAGTCGCAAGAATGCCAAAGAATTAGGTAATCTCAATTCCCAAGACCAGGTGACGGAAAAAGACCGGATAGGTTTTTCCCAAGGTGGTCTTCGAGATCAAGTAGATTACTACAGTTTTAATCTGACTGAAGCGAGCGATGTGATTTTGACTTTGGACGGTTTGGATCAAGATGCGAATTTGTTATTGCTGGATGAAAATGACCAAATAGCTCAGTCTATTCTTAAAGGTATTAAAGCTGAAAAAATTGAGAAGAAGTTAAAAAAAGGAACTTATTATGCAGCTATTGTCCCGGTTGGTGGCGCTAAAACTGATTACCAATTAAGTTTAGACGCTATACAGAAAACTGTAGATTTGTCAAGTTTGAAATTTAACGTCCTGGATGCCCAAGATGGATTGAAGGCCGGGGAAAAGGTCAAGGTTAATTATCAAGTCAATAATATCGGTAACACTAAAGCTGATACTTTTAACGTTGGGTTCTATTTGTCCACAGATGAGGGCATAGACACCGGGGACTTCCTTTTGGATACTGTGGAGATTAAGTCCCTTTCCGGTGGCCAGAATACTAAAAAATTGGCCAAGCAATTGACTCTGCCTGATGGTGGGGACAAGTTCTGGCAGGATGCTGGGGACTATTATTTGGGCGTAATAGTCGATAGCGACAATGCGATCGCGGAAGATAACGAACTGAATAATACTAGCAGTCAGAGCGTTGGTGTTGAGATTTCTAGCGATTTGAAGTTGAGCGGTTTTGATGTGCAACAGGAAACCGTTAACCCTGGGCAAAAGTTTGATGCTAAGGTAACGGTTGAAAATATTGGTGGTAAAATTAATGATTTCCAAATAGGGTATTATCTGTCTTTGGATAATGAAATTACTACCAGCGATACCTTGATTGGTTCTGAGGAAATCGCATCTTTGGGAAGTAACGCAACTACTACCATCAGCAAGCAGTTTACTTTACCAGAGAATAGCATTAATGGTCAGAAAAAATACTTTGTGGGAGCGATCGCTGATTACCAAGATGCTTTTGTGGAAGTAAACGAAACTAATAATATTAGTCAAGAAAGAGTTTCTCTGAGTCCGGTGCCAGAAGATAATGCAGGTGACACATTCAAGAAAGCTCGAAATGTTGGTGTTGTTGGCGATACAACTCAGAAGTTTTCTGACTGGGTGGGTAATTTCTATGGAGTTTCCGAAGATACCAGTGATTATTACCAGATAGAAATTGATGGCAGAAGCAATCTCAACCTGACTCTTGATGGTTTAGATATCAACGCTAACCTATATTTGTACAACAGCGAGGAACGGTTAGAAGAACAATCTGTTAATACGGAAAATAAAAAAGAAGAAATTTCTCGTAAATTATTACCAGGCACTTATTACGTTGAAGTTAGAGACAATGACACTGGCAATACAACCTATAACTTAGAAATGTCAGCATCACCACTAGAATACCCAGTGCCACAAATTGCTGGTTGGAACGGGGATACTGCTCTAGATATTGGTGCAGTTGGAACGACTCCTATCAAGAAAACTGAGTATGTGGGCAACCTCCACGGGTTTAAAGATGACCTGAATGATTTCTACAAGTTCCAAGTAGAAGGTGACAGCACTATTCAAATTGATTTGACAGGTTTGATAGGAAATGCCGATCTATATCTTTATGACACGGAAAGTAGTGGTAGTATTGCCAGATCGGAGACACTGCAAAAAGTTGATGAAAGTATTGTCAAGAATTTAACTCCAGGAACTTATTTTCTTGAAGTTCAAAGTGTTAACGATGCTAAAACCACCTACGACTTGCAGGTAGTAGGAACGCCATTACCAAACAATGGTGCTGGAGGAAATCCTGATCGAGCCTTGGATTTAGGAACTCTGACTACACCCAAGACTGTCAATGACTGGGTAGGAAATATTGATGACAAAGATTATTACAAATTTAACGTCAGTGAAAACAGCACAGTTGAGATAGAGCTGACAGGAATGAGCGATGATGCTAATCTGGAATTATTCAACAATAAGAAAAAGTCACTCGCGTCTTCTTCCCAAACTGACAATAAAGATGATGGAATTATTACCAATTTATCTCCTGGTGACTATTTCTTAGAAGTGGATAATTATTATGGTAGTGTAGGTACTCCTTACAACTTACAACTAACAACTACTTCCCGGACAACGGATATAGCTGGTAACAATTTTGATGCAGCATTTGACCTGGGTGCATTGGGAACCGTAAACCAGACCGAGTGGGTAGGCACTTTTGACGACAGCGACTATTACAAGTTTACCATTGCTGGAGATAGCGCCGTTAAACTAGGTCTGACAGGGATGAATGGTAATGCTAATATCACCCTTTACGACAATGAGAAAGAGCGGATTACGAGTTCTAGTAATTCTGGTAATGCTGATGAACTGATAGATCGTAACTTAGAACCTGGAGATTACTTCCTCAAAGTTGATTTCTCTGGTAGTGGTGCAGATTATAATCTCACTGCATCCGCAACTCCAATTGTTGACGCAGGCGGAAATACTAAAGAAACAGCAGGGGATATGGGTGATATTAGTGCGACGAAAACTTTTAGTAACTGGGTAGGTAACGTCGATCAGAGCGATTGGTTTAAATTTACTATTACTGGAGATAGCGCTGTTAACCTAGGACTAACAGGAATGACTGCCAATGGAAATTTGTACTTGTATGATGAGACCAAAGAAAACTCAATTGCCAGTTCCACTAAATCTAGTGATACTGATGAAGTTCTAGCAGTGAACCTAAACCCCGGTACTTACTACGTCCAAGTTTATGGCGAAAGTGGTAACACAAACTACAGCTTAAGTGCCACAGCAACTGCAATTCCTGACGCTGGCGGAAATACTAAAGAAACAGCAGGGGATATGGGTGATATTAGTGCGACGAAAACCTTTAGTAACTGGGTAGGTGGGATTGATAATAGTGATTGGTTTACATTTACTATCGCCGGAGATAGCGC
>NZ_JAYKGW010000091.1:0-7543 GCF_035285525.1 Okeania sp.
TTCAGAGCAAGTAATCCGATTTTTAGAGATGGTTTTTCTGGTACATAGTTATTAGCACCAGGAGATGTTTTATTGATCATTGATTAAATTTTTGAGTTATAGTTGACTGAGTTTGACCAGACAAATATTAATTCTGATTATTTAACATCACTATCACTAAAAAAAATTAACGATTGTCAAAAATCAATGGCTCTATTTATTTGTTGAGTTTTTTCATAAGCAATAATTAAACCTATTTTAGTCTTGAAATTTTTCTGGAAATTTTCTAGTTCAGTAATTATTTATAGGTGAGCGATCGCCTGATAATAATTTTTTGGCTTCAGAGCAAGTAATCCGATTTTTAGAGATTAACTAAATTATTGTCAAAAATAAATAGCTTTATCTATTTGTTTAGTGATTACTTATGAAAAAACTCAACTTATATTTATTAGCTCTTAACTTTTGGTGGAAATTTTCTAGTTTAGTAATTATTTATAGGTGAGCGATCGCCTGATAATAATTTTTTGGCTTCAAATAGTAATTCTTATTATTGAACTATTCAGCTATCAGCTATCAGCAAATAATAAATAATTTATGATTCAATTAAAGGAGATTAATTTAAGGAGTAACTTTTAATTCTCTCTCAATTTCTCAGTTGTTTTGATCTGGATCTTCAATTAATAACGGATAGCTGAATGTTGCTTGCGCAGCATTTATTAGAAAATGGTTACTTAAAAATTGTTGTCAACATAAAAGGTGCATCTCAACTTTGAAGTTAAGTATTCAGCTATTAGCTGACTGCTAACTGCTAATAGTCCAGCAAATCTACAACAATAATTAAAATTAGCTGAAAATATTTTTATTTATCTTTCACTTTTTGGAGATTAATTTATCCTGACAAACAGGAAAAATTAATAACTCATAGCTAATAGTTGATAACTGAATTATTACTTTTGAATAAAGCCAAAAAAATGTCGCCTTGAGGGAATAAATATTAAGGCAATAAGCAATAGAAAAAAGTATTTTTATCTCTATGAAATGCACCCAAAATAAAAAGTTTATAATATAGTAATTGCCATTATATATCTTGAATTATGGAATAGCTGAAAAATGGGATATGAATAATTAATATTTTGACCTACTGGGCGGATATCAACTTTGAATAAAGCCAAAAAATTACCCAACAATTAATAATTAATAGTTAATAATTAATAATCAAGAATTTATAGTCAATAATTATTCATTCAACAATTCGCGCCTTGAAGCCTCCCCTTGGATAGGGCATAAATAAAAAAAATTACGATTAATCAATCCCTTTATTTTAAGAAGGGGTAATTATTAATTATTAATTTTTTATTGTTAATTGCTGAACGCTTTTAGGGAACACTTAACTGGGAACAGATATGGAATAAATAAGACGAAAAAAGTATTTTTGCGATCTATGAGATGCACCCGACTTACTGTTATAAAATTAGTCAGTATCCAACTATTGGTATTTTCTGTGGAATGCTACTCAAACAGCTTTTGAACTTAATAACTTACTAAGGTTAGTTGATAACCAATTTAATTCATAATCTTACTTTTAAATTATTTTAATAAACTAATTCCTGATGACCAGATAATAATTTAATAATTATTATGGTAATCGTAAATTGTTTATGAAAAAAAACGGTATGGGTTTGGAGACCAAACCTCTACGATAAAAAAAGTAAAGTCTCTTAACCTTAGAATAAATTATTCATTACTTACGCTTTTGCTAACTGCTAATAGCTGAATGCTTACACTTTAGTATTTCAACCCTGTGGGTTTAGCCAGAATATTAACCGATAACTCAAATGACCTTACCTTTAATTATTCTAGAAAACTAATTCCCTATTCCCAGATCATGATTTAATAATTATTATGGTAATCATAAATTGTTTGTGAAAAAAACTGTAGGGTTGGGAAACCAAACCCCTAAGAGAAAATATTAAAACCTATTTAAGATTGCTATAATTAATGGCTAAATGCTTACTAATTAAGATTAGAAAAAACTATCTAAAATTACTATATGACTCTCAAACTATACAACTCACTAACTCGCCAAGAAGAAAACTTTGAATCTCTAGAAACAGGCAAAATTAAAATGTATATCTGTGGCGTTACAGTATACGATTATTGTCATTTAGGTCATGCTCGTTCCTATATAGTATGGGATACAATCCGCCGATATTTAATGTGGCAAGGTTATCAGGTACGATATGTGCAAAACTTTACCGATATAGATGATAAAATTCTTAATCGGGCCAGAGAAACCGGAACTTCTATGGAGTCCGTGGCCGAACGTTTTACCGAAACATACTTTGAGGACATGAAACGCTTAAATGTCCTAGAAGCAGACGAATATCCCAGAGCTACTCACGCAATAGATGGGATTAAACGATTAATCCACGATCTAGAAGAAAAAGGCTATGCTTACCCTTCTGGAGGAGATGTCTATTATCAAGTCCGACAGTTTTCCGAATATGGGAAACTCTCTGGCCGTCGTTTAGAAGAAATGCAAGCTGGGGCAAGTGGTAGAGTAGAATCGGAAGATTCAGATACAAAAAAGAAAGACCCATTTGATTTTGCCCTCTGGAAAGCAGCAAAAATAGGGGAACCTGCATGGGAGTCTCCCTGGGGAAAAGGAAGGCCAGGTTGGCATATTGAATGTTCAGCGATGGTAAGAGATTGTTTGGGGGAAACTATAGATATTCATGCTGGGGGAGCAGACTTAATTTTTCCTCACCATGAAAATGAAATTGCTCAGTCGGAAGCTGCTACAGGAAAATCTTTGGCTAAATATTGGCTCCATAATGGTTTTGTGACCATTGATGGAGAAAAAATGTCAAAGTCCCTAGGAAATTTTACCACAATTCGGGATTTATTGGATAGACCTGTAGACCCAATGGCTGTCAGAATGTTTGTTTTAACTGCCCAATATCGGAAACCTATTGACTTTACTAAAGAGGCGATCGCTTCTGCTGAAAATGGTTGGAATACTATTAAGGAAGGTTTGTTATTTGCTTATCAATATGGTTCGCAGTTGGAATGGGAAATGCCAGAACAAACCTTATCTGAAGAGGCAAATTTATTAATTTCTCAAGTGGAAAAATTCCAGAAAGCAATGGATGATGATATTAATACTCCTGGTGCTTTAGCTGTTTTATTTGAATTAGCTAAAGAGTTACGTCGAGAGGGTAATGTTTTAGTACATGAAGGGAAAACTGAAACATCTTTAGAAGAGTTAAAAAAACAATGGGTTACTCTGGTAAAGTTGTCACAAGTATTAGGTTTAGAAGTTGAGTTAGATGGAGAAATAAGTAGTAATTATGATGGTTTAAGTGATGCTGAAATTGAGTCTTTAATTCAGCAACGTTTAGAAGCCAAAAAAGATAAAAATTATGCTGAAGCAGACCGCATTAGAAATGAATTGCAAAACCAAGGAATTAAATTAATAGATAAGCCTGGTAGTGTAACAAATTGGCATCGAAATTAATTAATAATTTATCATTACTTATCCCTAAAAGGGAGAGGATTTTTCCTTAAGGAAAAAACAAATTTTTTCCTCTGGAAATGGGAGGATTTTAGCCGGAATTATTTAATTATTTAGTAAGTATTCACCTATTAACTATCAGCCATCAGCTTTTAAATTAATCAAGCAAACATTTGCTCAACTTCTACTATACTAATATATTTTTAATTAGAGAATTGAAGCACAATAGCGACTAGCTCTAATTAATAAACTAAAAATAATGAAGCTATTAGCTGATGACTGACTGCTGAATACTTGTATTATTTAATTATTAAATTAATTATTCAGTAAGCATTTCCTGGGGAATGCTGCGCAAACAGATTTTGTAAATAAATAATTATAGCGGTTTTCACAAAGGTAGACTACAAAAATTCTTCCTTTTTAACTAATAATTTATGCAAATATTATCTATGAAAACTGAACAAAGAATTTCCATTTCTTTATCTAATCTACTGTTAATTATTAGCAGTGTTTTACTACTAATTATATTGTGGGAAGTACGAAATCTAATCGTATTATTGATGATTGCCGTAGTTTTAGCAGCATCAATTTCACCATTAGTAGACATAACAGAAAGAATAAAACTGCCTCGTTGGTTCGGAGTAATTATAGTTTACTTAACCTTAATTTTAGGATTAATAAGTGTAGCCTTAACCATTGGTCCGCCAGTCTTCGATCAAATAGAAAGACTATTACGACAGTTACCATTATTTTCTGAGAGTATCAGTGATAATTTTGAAGAATTTGTAAACTCCTTACTTCAAGATCCCCCTGATTGGATAGATCAACTTTTTGATACTAAATCTGTAGTAAGCTGGGTAATTCGTTCTAGTCAACAATTATTATTACGTTCTTATAGTTTAACCAAAGATGTAGTAGGAGGCGTACTTAGTTTAATATTAGCCTTATTTATTTCAGGTTATATGGTATCTGATAATAAAACTTTAATTACCAGTATAATCAAACTTTTTCCTCAACCTTGGGATAAACGTTTAGAAGAGCAAGTTATTCCTGTTACTCACAGAATGGGAAGTTATATTAGGGGCAGAATTATAGTTTCTGGTATTTTAGGTGTAGCAACAACTACTGGTTTAGGATTTTTAGGATTGCAAGATTTTTCCCTAGGTTTAGGAGCAATAGCTGGTGTTACCAACCTGATTCCTTTTATCGGTCCATTTCTAGGTGCAATTCCAGCTTTAATTGTAGCTGTTGCTAAAGGCGGATGGTTGTTTTTATGGGTAATAATTTTGTACTATATTATTCAAAATATAGAGACTTATGTACTCGATCCTTTACTTGTAGGTTCTTCTGTTGGAGTACATCCTCTGTATCAATTACTATCAGTTTTAGTAGGGATTCAATTATTAGGAATTATTGGTGCTTTAATTATTCCACCTTGGTTTGCTGGCAGTGCTGCTTTGGTAGAAAATTTATATTTAAAACCTAAACTAGAAGCAGAAAAAATGCGATCAATAGTCACAAATAATGGGGATCATAATTCACCACCTATGCTTTCTTGATTAGGAAATAGGAAATAGGAAGAAAGTGTTTTTGCAAAAATGAGATGTCCCCTTTAACTTTTTAATTAATAGTAACTTTAAAATATTTGAGAAAATCAAAAATATAACTCAAAAACTCAATATATGAACGTAAAAATTTAGCTATTAGCTGTCAGCTATTAGCTATAAAATTGAAATCTTCAACAGGAAGTTTTAATAAATTAAGGACTTGAAAACTGTTTTTTTACTCAAATTTAATTTTGTGTTTTTGAATTATTATAAACTATTTAGGATTGCTATATTTTCAGTATTAAAAATCACAGAATCTCAAGAATGACAAAGATTGACTAAAAGGTGGCAAATATATTATCATTTTTTTAATTGTGTATAATAATATAGCAATCCGTGCATAGGTTGTAACAAATCAAAAAGTAAATAAAAAATCTCAAACTGTTCCCTATTCTCTAAAAGAAATTTTGTACAGGAATCAAATAAGATTGCTATAGCTTGATTAAAAACCATCAACAACACTTAGCACAATTTATTACCTACTCCCATTAACCTCTAAGATTACCGAAAGATTGTAGGTTGGGTTGAGGTATGAAACCCAACGTTTGTGTTGGGTTTTACTTCGTACCGCTACGGGTAAACAAGCTACAACCCAACCTACCTTATAGGAAATCTTCCACCGGGAAAGGAGTAGTTCCCTGGCGCTACTAAAAAACTTTTTCAGCCAAACCCAAAATAGTATGACTATACTAGAGAAAACTTATATTAACGAATAAATCCGAAAATAATCTTACTCAAAGGTAGGACAATGGTCAAGATTCTCTTAGTAGAAGATAATGAGATGAACCGGGATATGTTGTCTAGGCGTCTCATTCGTAAAAAATTTGAAGTAGTCATTGCTGTTGATGGTGCTGAAGGTGTGGAAATGTCGATATCAGAAGCACCAGATTTAATTTTAATGGATATGAGTCTACCTGTACTAGATGGATGGGAAGCAACCAGAAAAATAAAAGCTAACCCTCAAACCCAAAATATACCAGTCATAGCAATTACAGCTCATGCTATGACAGGAGACAGAGAAAAATGTTTACAAGCTGGATGTGATGATTATGATACAAAACCAGTAGAATTTCCCAGACTATTAGATAAGATCAAAAATCTTATAGGTAAAGAATCAACGAAATGAAAAATGACCGGGGTAACTTACTGATTGTAGATGATAATCATGTTAACCGTCACCTTTTAGCTCGGCGAGTTAGAAGGCAAGGCCATCTCGTAGATTCTGCATCTGATGGGTTTGAAGCTTTAGAGATGATGAGGACTCAGGAGTTTGATTTAGTATTATTAGATATTATGATGCCAGAAATGAATGGTTATCAAGTCCTGGAAATTCTTAAAGCTGACCCAGAGTTACGCCATATCCCAGTCATCATCATTTCTGCGGTGGATGATCTTGAGAGTGTCGTCCGTTGCATTGAACTGGGAGCTGAAGACTATTTATATAAACCTTTTAATCCAGTATTATTGAAGGCTAGAATTAACGCTGGTTTGGAGAAGAAACGACTTCGAGACCAGGAGAAAGCTTATATCAAGCGATTAGCTGAAGAACAAGAAAAGTCAGAAAAATTGCTTTTAAATATTTTACCAGCACTAATTGCCGAAAGGTTAAAAAAAGGGGAAAAAACTATAGCTGATAGCTTTAGTAATGTAACAGTTTTATTTGCTGATTTAGTGGGGTTTACCAAAATTTCGGCCAATTTATCTCCCGCTGAACTGGTAGAATTACTGAACACTATTTTCTCTTGCTTTGATGACTTGGCCGAAAAATATGGACTTGAGAAAATCAAAACTATTGGTGATGCTTATATGGTTGTGGGTGGCCTGCCAACTCCGAGAGAGGATCATCCAGAGGCGATCGCGGAAATGGCGTTAGAAATTTTACATCAAATCCAGGAAATTTCTGAGAAGCAGGGTAAATCTTTACAAATTCGCGTTGGTATTAATACAGGGCCAGTAGAAGCAGGAGTTATTGGGACGAAAAAATTTGCTTATGATCTTTGGGGAGATACGGTAAATACAGCTAGTCGTATGGAAGCTGATGGTATTCCTGGTATGATTCAGGTAAGTGAAGATACTTATAATTGTCTTGCCGACAAATATACGTTTCAGGAAAGAGGCATTATTGATATTAAGGGTAAGGGTAAAATGAGAACTTATTTACTTATGGGGAGAAGGAAGAAGTAGAACAGTTATCAGTTATCAGTGATCAGCAATAAGTGTAGGTTGGGTTTCCTTCGTCAACCCAACCATAAGCTAATACGCATTTAAAAAGGAAGAAGGAAGAAGTAATTTCTAACTTAGTTTGAACAGTTTGCCAATTACTATAGTCATTCTGAATAAGAGTGGTACAATATAAAGAGTAAAATATAAATCATTTTAAATAATGTCTTACAGTCTAGATTTACGAACAAGAGTCATTGATTATATAGAAAACGGAGGAAGT
>NZ_JAYKGW010000092.1:0-41008 GCF_035285525.1 Okeania sp.
GTGGCTTTCCGTCGAGAAACGAGAAACGCCACACCCAAAGGCACAGCAGTCATGGCATCCCCGATGTTGTGAATCAGATCGGCCAGGAGAGCGACACTGCCAGAAAGCCAGAATACCCCTGCCTGTAGGACAGCAGTGATTAGCAAACCCACTAGCGACCATTTCACAGCCCAGATGCCTCGTTCCGAACTAGCGATTTCGGGGTCTATTATTCCGTGGGTATGGGTATGACCATCGTGGTGGTGGTGATGGTGGTGTTTTACATGAGGTGTGTTGACTTTAGAAATATCTTCAATTGGGATAGATGTGGGAAGTTGCGTCATTTTAGTTATCAGTTATGAGTACCTCTATACAATAAGCAGGATTTACGCAGGGAGAACCCAGAAACCACGTTTCTCAGGTAAATAATTATTTTTAACTTCCCTGGCGGTAAGTCCCGCGATCTCCCGCAGGGGAGCGTCGGGAGTATGTCAATAATAGATATTTACGAGAAACCCGGTTTCTTTGCGTAAGCCCTGACATTGATTAACTCTTTTACGATTCCAAATCTGGTATAAATCTACCCGTTATACCCCTCGCTCTAGAGACTTTGCATTCAAGGTCTCTACAGCGTTTTCGTATTTTTTTGTAAACGGGTTTGTTGCACTCTGATTTGATATGACATCCTCTGGAACTTCTTTGTGCAAGGTAAGCCTGGAGGTCTCTTCTAGGCCAATTTTTTAGAATCGTGCATACTTTTTGACTTAATGTACTGGTAAGCTATCTATGTGAATAAGCCAAAATTATAACTTTCTAAGTTATAGAAATTAAATAACTATTTTTTGATTAATATTAGTTTTAGTTATAAAATTAAGTGCTACAAAAATAAGTTTGTTAATGGATATCAATAATATTAAAACTAACCACACTAAAGATGCTCTTGGAACAGGTAATCAGAATATTCTCTCGAAATCCTGTACAGATGTGGATCATTTCAAAGAATTTTTTGATTATAAAAATAAAGAAATAATACAACTCACTCCTGGTTTTGTTAAAGCTGAGTTTTTGTCGATTCAGGTTGGTGACATATTTTTTTTATTTCATCAGGTGAACCAGGGATTTCAATTTTCAGGTGATGGTACAAAGGAATACATAGCGTTTGCGATAATTTGGTCTGAAAATGAAAGGGAATATTACTCCTGTCGTCACCCTGTCGAACCTCAAAAAACTGTTTTTGGTTTCAATAACACTGAAGCACACGAAATATTTCTTCAAGGTGGAGCATTTACAAACATTTTTATCCCTGTTACAACTTTTGATGCTTATGCAAACCAACTACAACGCCACGATCTAGACGATAATTTCCGCAGTAAAAATCATGTCAACTTGCCTCTAACTGCGATGAAAGAAATTAAAGATTACCTGAAACCACTGATTTGGCTAGCAGTACACCAACCTACTTGGTTTCAAAACCCTCATATTGAAAAACTCGTTGCCGATGATTTCGTTCCTTTGTTGATTAGTAAAATTCCCATTAAGTTAAATTCTAAGTCTTTTCTCAAACCTTCCCGAAGAGCAAAATTGATTGCCAAAGCTGAAAAAGAGATGTTAGCGCACTTAGATAAACCTTTGACTTTAAAACAACTCGCTGAAAATTTAGAGTCTAGCAGTTGTGCATTATCTTTTGGTTTTAAAGACTTATTTGGTGTGAGTCCGATGCGCTATCTCAAGATACGACGACTTAATGCAGTGCGACAACACCTGAAGGTAAGGGAACCCGAAAATTGTACCATTGTCTTCCTTGCTAATGAATATGGGTTCTACTGTCCGAGTCATTTTACTAGAGATTACAAAGCTATGTTTGGGGAGTTGCCTTCAGAGACGTTGCGAAAGAAAGCATAGAGAGGAGAAAAAAATCACGGAACATGAAAGTTGTGTTACTAAGACTAAACTTCACGACAACTAAGCTATAGTAATAGTCCATCTATGTAACTTCGGAAAATATCAATTTAATTTTCCAGTGATTGTGAACAAAAAAAACCTCCACCAAAGCTAGGCAGAGGTTGCTTCCAGGGTGCATCTACCTCTTCTTTTTTCTCAGTTCATCTATGTAACTCCGGAAAATCATCAATTTAATTTTCCAGTGTTTGTGAACAAAAAAAACCTCCACCAACGCCAGGTGAAGGTTATCTATCAGGGTGCATCTACAATTTTCTTTTTCCTAAGTTTCTCTATTAACTCCGGAAAATCATCAATTTAATTTTCCAGTGGTTGTGAACAAAAAAACCTCCACCAACGCTAGGCAGAGGTTACTTCCAGGGTGCATCTACCTTTTCCTTTTCTTCAGTTCCTCTATCAACTCCAGAAAATCATCAATTTACAGCGCTTTTCACTCTTGATGAACCACCGGAGCCATAATCAAAATATAGTAGGGACGTTGGATAACAAAAATGCGTTTTCCGTTCCGGAATGCTCCGCAAACATGTCGCGTAGCGATATGTCCCTACTGTGGTTTACCGTGCAGGAAAACCGCTGTAATTTTTCAGTGGTTATTTGGGAGCAAAAAAAAACCTCCACCAACATTAGGCAGAGGTTGCTTCCAGGGTGCATCTACAATTTTCTTTTTCCTAATTTTCTCTATTAACTCCGGAAAATATCAATTTAATTTTTCAGTGGTTATTTGGGAGCAAAAAAAACCTCCACCAACATTAGGCAGAGGTTGCTTCCAGGGTGCATCTACAATTTTCTTTTTCCTAAGTTTCTCTATTAACTCCGGAAAATATCAATAGGACTTATGCATGAACGCTATTGGTAGGGTGTGTTTTGCGTTCCGCAAAGCTACGCGACATATAAAGCCTATCTCGTAACTAAGCAATACTCCATATATAGTGCCTTTGCGTAAGTCCTGATCAATTTAATTTTTCAGTTGTTATTTAGGAGCAAAAAAAACCTCCACCAACATTAGGCAGAGGTTGCTTCCAGGGTGCATCTAGTTTTCTTTTTCCTAAGTTTGTCTATTAACTCCGGAAAATATCAATTTAATTTTTGATACCAAATCCGGTTATTAGAAAGTTATTTTCCAAATTTATCTCTAATTCTTGGCGCGGGGTCGCACCGCTGCTGCCCTCTGCCTTTATATTTGATGTCGGTGAATCATTGTGCCATTGGCCTGATCTGTCGGAACTACCAATAACTCACTTATATTAACATGGAGCGATCGCGTCGTACAAAAAAATACTAAGTCTGCGATATCATCTCCGGTCAAAGGTGTCAAGTCTTTGTAAACATTCTTAGCTTTTTCTGCATCCCCATGAAACCGGACTTCACTAAATTCTGTTTCGACTAAACCTGGTTGAATTTCAGTTACTCGGACTGGAGTTCCTAATAAATCCTGTTTTAAACCCTCAGAAATTGCCCTAACAGCCGCTTTAGAAGCACAATAAACATTACCTCCAGGATAGGCAGCACGACCAGCAATAGAACCAATATTGACTACATGACCTCGACCTCGACTTACCATTCCTGGAACTATATAACGAGTCATATATAGCAATCCTTTAATATTAGTATCAATCATTTCTTCCCAATCGTTGAAGTCGCCGAGATGGAGTTTATCTAAACCCCGACTTAAGCCAGCATTATTAATTAAAATATCAATATTTTGCCAAGGTTCAAGTAAAGAATTTATTGCGGATTCAACTGCTAGGCGATCGCGCACATCTAGCTTTAATAAATAAACTTTACTTGGGAATTTTTTAGTTAATTCATCAGCAAGTTTTTCTAATTTTTCTTGACGACGAGCAACTAAAATTAGTTTGGCTCCTGCTTCAGCAAATATCTTGGCACAAGATTCTCCAATACCACTACTTGCACCTGTAATTAAAACTATTTGATCTTTAATAGAAATCATTTTTACTATTACAAATTTTGATTGGTTTTCCTAATTTTTAACACCATATTATAACTTTATTTTGACAGTTATAATTAGAGTTATTAGGAGTTACGCAGAAACAACATATTTACATATTTAGGGAATAGCAGAATATAAATTATCCGAGTTTTCTACCTAACCTCTGTAGGGACGTTTTGCTGCGCAACATGAAACGCATTTTTGTTATGCAACGTCCCTACTCCTCCCTATTTTTATAACTAAATGGGATAATTTTTACTTGGAAGTCCCTTAGTAGGAGTGAATAAAAATCACCCCGCCAACTTTAGGCGATGTTCAGAGTTACATCCCCCTTAACTTTGGGGGAGTTTAAGGGTTTTGTTCCTCCCAAAATTGAGAGGCTTGGGGGCTTGCATCATAACCCATAACCCTACGCAGGACAATTATAGGATTCATAGGAAAGCCAAGAAACCCGGTTTTTTTGAAAAACCGGGTTTCTTTATTTAGCAATGAGGGTAATAATCTCAAGAGCAATAATATAGAATCCGTTTACATACCTCAAAAGTTAGAAGGGAAGAGGAAGGATTTTTTTTATGGCTAATTATTACAATATAATGTCATACCAATTGCAATACATTAGCACTATACTTGGGCAATACTTCAGCCATCAACTAGATAGCACAAGTCGAATCACTTTTTTGTTAATTTTAGCTAATTTAATGTTAATTATTGTTATGTTTGCTTGTCCTGTATAAACCTTGTATGCAGCCTCTAGATCCTACTCTCCGGCTCAACAAGATGTAAAAAAGTTTTTGATAAAAAGTATTATTCGGAGGCTATATAAAAATATTTCCGATTTATTTACTTTCTGTTGTTAGCTTAGAAATAACAAGGCATTCAACCCGAATTGAATCTTAGTCAAGGGCTTTTTTAGCACATTTTTTTAGATCATCAAGTAATTAATTAAAAAATAATTAAAACCAGCTTTAATTATTAATAAAAATTAATGTTCTAATTCTCTTGACAAACCCAAATATTGTGTTAGATTTGAACTTCAATAGAGTTTAGTTTAACAATTATCAAAGTTAATTAAGTACAAAGGCTAGTAAACTTGAACAGCCAAAACTCATATTGACATATTGAAAAGATTTAATTACTAAATATCGGCGATTTCTCGGGATCTAGCTGAGTTGTGGGGAGCCATTTCAAGTCTCCTTTCTCTAGGGGAATCGCGAGTATATTTGACTCAAAAGAAAAATATTAAATAAACAAATAACTAACTACTAACCGCTGAGAAAAAAGGAAAACAAACATCATGGCAAATGTAAGTTATAACTTCGGTAGCCCCAAATTTACTCCCATTATTAAAGAAGCAACCAATAAACAGATTCTTTTATTAGATGGAGTCAACGATTATCTTGAAATTCCCGATGCCAATGCTATTGACTTTGGCACGAATCAAAACTTTACCGTTGAGTCTTGGTTCAAAGTCGATCCGAGTCAAAATACCGAAGGCGACATCATCGAAAAATGGAAAGACCCCACTGGCTATCCTTATGTGATTCGCTACGATGGAGGCAGTGGTAAAGTCGTTGCTGCTCGCTACGATCGCTCTAATAATCCTAGTATTGTTTCGACGAGAACTTTTAACGATGGCCAATCTCATCACGTTGCTTTTGTCAAAGATGGTAATCAATTAAAACTTTACGTTGATGGCCAACTAGACGGAACGACTACAGACACCACAACGGGTAATACCCAAAATAACTCGCCTCTGTTCATTGGTAATCGAGGAGGTATTGCCAACCATTTCAAAGGCGAAATAGAGGAACTCCGCATTTGGAATGTGGCCCGGACTCCAGCAGAAATCCAGAGCAACTTAAACACAACTTTCCAAGGGACTGAAGCAGGGCTGGCAGGTTATTGGAATTTTGACCAGGATAATATCGATGGGACGATCGCTCAGGATGCTACGGCTAATGGCAATGACGGTACTCTCAAAAATGGGGCGAAGTTGGAGATAGATGACTCTTTCATCGGTTATGTAGAGATAGTTTTGGACCAAGCGGTGACTGTTGCACCGGGGGCTATTATTGAATATCGGATTGAGGGGCCTCTACTGCTACCCAACAGACAGATTTTTATAATGCTCAATTAGATGTCAGCACCACCGATGGGAATCCACCAACTAATTCTGTTTTTATTCCTCAAGGGGAAAATACAGCCCGCATCCACTTGACAGCTTTATCGGATGCGGTGGTCGAGGGAGACGAAAACGTTAAAATTACTCTACTTTCTGGTACGGACGCTTTTGGTGGAACTTACAACCTTGCTAATAACCGGGAAGTCTTATCTTTAAACGGTACGACCGATTATGTGGAAATTCCCGATGCCAATGCTATCGATTTCACCAAGGATCAAAACTTTACTGTTGAGTCTTGGGTGAAAGTCGATCCGAGCCAAAATACCGAAGCTGACATATTTGAAAAATGGAGCGGTCCTGGTGGCTATCCTTATGTGATTCGCTTAGACGGAAGCACTGGTAAAATCAATGCTGCTCGCTACGATGGTTCTCGTAATCCTAGTATTGTTTCGACTGCAACTTTGAACGACGCACAATATCATCACATTGCTTTTGTCAAAGAAGGTTCGGTTCTCAAACTTTACATTGATGGTAAGCTAGACGGAACGACTACAGATACGACGACTGGCAATACCCAAAACAGCTCACCCCTTTTTGTCGGTCAGCGGGGAGATAATAGTAACCGTTTCAACGGGGAAGTTGACGAACTCCGCATCTGGAATATATCTCGCACTCAAAACGAAATTCGCCAGAATATGTATGGCTCTCTGACTGGGAATGAAGTCGGTTTGGCCGGTTATTGGAGTTTTGACTCAGGAAGTGTTAATGGTAATACGATTACAGATTTAAGCTCTAACAACAATAATGGTACTCTGAATTCTTCTAATAACAAAGCTCTGTTAACAACAGGAACGGCACCGCTTAATCTAGATTCATTCGTCAACTACGACAATATATATCCTGCTATCAGTAGAGGGTCTGCTACCCTTACATCTTCCACACAAGTAACAGGGCAAGTAAACCACTATATGGAACTAGGAGGTAATGCTACCACAGACCTGGCTTTTGCTGGAACAGCTAACTACACGATCGCGGCTTGGGTGAAGCCAGACGGTGAAGGAACCATTGTAGGTAAACATAACAGTGGAGTAATTGGTTCCCATTTCCTTAGAGTCCAAAATGATGGACGTATTCAGGCTCATCGCGAAGTTTCCCCGTGGGAGTTGGTTTCTGATACTGCTATTCCCTTCGGTCAGTGGAGTCATGTAGCGACCACTTATGATGGTGCGACGCTAAAAATTTATATTAACGGTCAACTATCAGGTTCTCGGGCTTTTGGTGCTCAAGTTAGTACCGATACTCAAACTCCCGTAATCGTTGGGGCGCGTCAAAGTAGTGGAAACCCAATTGATATTTTACCAGGCTCTATTGATGAGGTGCAAATATGGAATAAGGCTCTATCAGAAACTGAAATTCAAAACGCCCAGGGTCGTTCTATATCAGGAAACGAATCGGGACTTGTGGGATATTGGGATTTTAATGCCAGTGATAGTAGTGGAGCTAGCGTTGTTGACTTGAGTGGCAACGGCTATAATGGTACAGTTAAAGCTGAAGTTGCAGACCTAACTTATATAGGACATTACTCAAATGGAGGTAGATTATCCTTTAATCTTTCTGGACGCACACTTTCTAGCACACCAAATGTTATTGGTACGCTCACCTCCGTATTAACAGATAACCCAGAACCAAGTTTTTTCATCCAATCTTCCGATCCATCTGTCTCCTTCTTTGTAGAAGACAGTTCTGCCTATCAAGCAGGTATAGCTTTTAGCGATCGCTTTGGAGACCAAATAACAGCTAACAACGCCATTGTGGCCGACAGCCAAGGTGAAGCCACCTTCCAAGTCAAACTCACCTCCCAACCCACTAACAACGTAACCATTAATCTCACGTCAGGAAGTGGGACTCTCAACAACAATAGCCTGACCTTCACCCCCAATAACTGGGATACTTATAAAACCGTCAACGTCACTGGTTTGGGAGCAACCTTCAATAACTTCAACGTCAGCGCCAGTGTCACCAGTAATGACAGTAAGTATAGCAGCTTAAGCAACTCTACATTAGGTGTCATCGACTCTACCCCAAGGGACACCACTAAAATCAAAGTAACAGAAGGAGCAGTAGAACAAGACATCCCTCCTATAATTGCTACCGTTAGTGCCTCTCAAGACGCCCAGGAAGGACAGCCAGAACCAGGTCAGTTTACAGTTAATTTGAGCGATATTGCTCCCCAAGGCGGATACGTTGTCCCCTATAAAGTATCCGGCGGTACGGCCACAGAAGGCACTGATTACAACGTTACTACCAGTGACAATAATACCAAGCTGGGAAAAAGTCTGAACCTGGACGGACAAAACGATTATCTGGAAATTCCCGATACCAATGCCATTGATTTTGCTAAAGACCAAAACTTTACCGTTGAGTCTTGGGTACAAGCCGATCCCAATCAAACACCAGGGGGCAATACCGACCGTGACATCATTGAAAAATGGAGTGGCCCCGGTGGCTATCCTTATGTGATTCGCTACGACAGAAATAACGGTAAAATCGTTGCTGCTCGCTGGGATGGTACAAATGGTCCTGCCATTGTTTCTACGAAAACTCTTAACGATGGACAATATCATCACATTGCTTTTGTCAAAGATGGTTCTGCTCTAAAACTTTATATTGACGGTCAGCTAGAGGGAACGACTACAGATACAACCACTGGGAATACCCAAAATAATTCGCCCTTGTTTATTGGTAATCGAGGAGGTGTGGCGAACCATTTCAAAGGGAAAGTTGACGAACTCCGCATCTGGAATGTGGCGCGAACCGAAGCCGAAATCCAGGACAGCTTAAATGCTACCTTCACAGGGAACGAAACTGGCTTAGTTGGCTATTGGAACTTTAATAATGATAGCGGCACAACTGCAACGGATTTAACCAGTAATAATAATGACGGCACATTAAAGAATGGTGCGTCTTTGGTTGACAGCAGTATCGGTTTGCTAAAAATAGATGCGGGTCAAACCTCAACCAATATTGGTATCGAAGCCATAGATAACCAAATTGCTCAAGGGGATAAAACCGTAACCGTAGCTATAGAAAGGAGTAACCCCGCGAGCCAAGCAACCCTAAATATCAAAGATGACGAAAAAGCAGGAATAGAATTTGCCCAACTCAGCAAAACAGCTACTATCGAAGTTCCCGCTATCAAATTAGAAGTAACCACTGCTTACAATTCTAGCACGGGAGCGATCGGCTTAAAAATCGCCCAAGGCGCTCAAAGCTATACTTTTGCAGCCGACACCACCATAACCTTTACTAATGGTGTCGAAATAATTATTCCGGCTGGCACGACTCTGAGTAATAATGCAGCCACAGTCACTGTCGCCCAAAATCTAGGCAGTATCCCCATTGCCGAAACCAGCACTACGGAAAATCGGCTGTTGGATGTAGGCATTCTCTCCTACAACGAAGATTCTAACGGCAACGTCACCGCCAACGTCCAAGTACGTTTAACCCAAAGACCAGCGGGAAATATCAGTGTCACCCTTACTGATGCTAACGGTAGCGACAGTGCCATTTTCAACTTCACCAATACTAACTGGAATAAATACCAACAAACCAACGCCAGCAACTTCCTACAATTAACCTCTGCCAACAACGCAGTTGCTTTAACCGCCAAAGTTGGCAACGCTAATACCATTAACTTGCCTTTATCAGCTAACGTTGTGGCAACTCCATTAGGAAATATCAACACTGGTACTGGCAACCAACTGATAACCACAGAAGGGGAACGAATAGAATTTACTGCTACCAAAGCCTACGATGCTAACGCGGGTACTGTAGAAATAGAACTATTCAACCGTTCTAGCGATTACACCCTTACTGCGGATCAAGTTATCGTCTTCAATAACGGTACTCAGGCACGAGTTACAACAGACACCGCCCTGAAATTAGGTCAGGCAAAAGCAGTTCCTGTAACCCTAACTCAGGGCACAGCTATTCCTGTTAACCAAGAAGGTTCGGTAGTATTGCCGTCAGGTGAAACTACGGTGGCAGTGCGGTTGTCGTCACAACCTACTAGTGGCAATGTGGGTTTAGATTTAACTATCGACAACAGCAGGGAAGGTAAATTTAAGAGCAACAATACCCAAGCCGAAACCCTCACCTTCACTCAGCAAAACTGGAACCAGTACCAAGAAGTGACAGTGAAAGGGGAAGACGATCTACTTGTTGATGGTAATATAACTTACAATTTGAACGTCAAAGGTCAAAACGGCAACGCTGACAGCAATTATAAGGGTACCTTACTACAATCCATATCAATAACTAACGAAGATAACGACAGAACTCCCGATCCAACCCAAACAACTAACAATTTCAACCAACCTCCGATAATTGCCGATCTGACCGCAGATAAAACCCAGATCGACGAAAATGGCGGTAAAGTTATTGCTACCTTCAAGTTAAACAAACCCGCACCTGTAGGAGGCTTAAACATTGAATATGAAGTCATCAGTGAAACTGCATCGACTTCACAAGACTTGCAAACACCTTTTGTGTTTGTAGAGAACAACCCCTTAAGTATGGCGGATCGAATACCACCAGCTAATTTGGCATCAACTAATGGCGATTACCTACCGTCAATCGTTCCAGTTTTTGTGGACTGGGATCAGGACGGAGATTTAGATGTTTTTGGAGGGGAATACGCATTTTTCAAGCCAGCTTACACCGAAGGTATTACTTATTACGAAAACACAGGGGATAAAAACAATCCTGTATTTGTACAACGCACTGGCGCCCAAAATCCTTTGAGCAGCATTGTTAATATTGATGCTCCTGCTCCCGCATTTATAGATATTGGTAACGATGGAGATTTAGACGTTTTTATTGGCGATGTAGATGGGCAAATTCACTACTTTGAAAATACGGCTTCTGGATTCGTGAAAAGAACCGGGGCTAATAATCCTTTTAATTCTATAAATGGTGGCGATCCAGCCAGACGCTTTCCCCTTACTCCTACTTTTGTAGATATAGATGCGGATAAAGATTTAGATTTCTTTGCAGTGTATCGGGATGGAATAGCTCGAGATACAGTTGTTTTCTTTGAAAATAATGGAGGGAATTTTGTTCAACGCACTGGAGCAGATAATCCCCTAAATGGAAAAGGAAGTATTGATGGTGCCGTAAAATTTGGAGACCTAGATAACGATGGCGATTTTGATGCAGTTTTTGATGGTGTCTATGGAACAGTTTACTATCGAAACATAGGAAATGCTATAAATCCAGTTTTTGAAATCAGTGAGCAACTTTCCCCATTTAGGGGATTGGGTCTCAATATTTTTGGGCGACTGGACTTAGTAGATATTGATAACGATAACCAATTAGAGTTGTTCGTTGGTTATCGTAACGTGGCGTTTTACGAGCAGTTGTCCTACCAGAACCCGCTTACAGTTAATATACCTGAAGGTAAATCGCAAGCAACTGTCGAGATTAGAGCGATGGATGACGCCATCGTAGAAAACAAAGAAAACTTCACCGTTCGACTGATTGACAGAAATGATGAAAGCGATGTCAATGAGACCCTAACTCTCGAAGTAACAGAAAACTATCAGGTATACACTCCTCCAGGAAGTCAAAGTTTTTCTAGCAACTCTGTCGGGCTGCAAATTAAACAGTCAAGCACTTTACCGAAAAACCTGGTAACAACAGATAATCGTTTCAAAATAACCAATGCTTTTGATTCTGTTAACAAAAAAGTAACCTTAGATATCAATAATGCCAGCGGCTCTATTGCAATCCCAGCAGGAGAAACACTGACATTTAAAAATGGCACCGTTGTAGAAGTGAGTACTGCTACTACTGTGCAAGCAGGAAGCCCTCAAGTAGTGAATGTTGTACTCAAAGAAGTTCCTCCTTATAGTATCCCTCTAGGCACTCAACTGACATTCAACGACGGTAGTAAAGTCACTGTCGCCGAAACAATATCAATATCTGCTTTCAATAGCACATCAGTGCAAGTACAAGCGCAAAGCGACACTGCTCTCCAGCCTAATACAGGAGATACAACTAAACTCAGTCGCAGCAACCAATTGCGAACATTTGTAAATGTAGATGTTACCAGCGCTTATGACGGATCGACCGATAGCAACCTGCAACTGAAGTTAAACGAAAGCCAACTAAATAAATTCACCCTAAAACAGGGAACCGAAATAAGTTTCAACAACGGACAAACCATTGTTACTGTTGGCAGTGATACAGAAATAAACCCATCGACAGCCACAGCAGTACCAGTAACTACAACCAGTGCAACCAAAACCATAGCTGCCAACCAAAGCACAACAGCCAGCACCCCATTTGAAGCCCAAATAACCATCCTTGACAACGACACTCCTGGAGTTCGTGTCACCACCGATTTAGCTAGCAAAAACGTCGTTTCTGGCACATTCAACACCACCGAAGCTGGAGGGGAGCAAACGTTCTACTCTCGCCTAGAAAGCGAACCCCTAGAACCAGTATCAGTGTTTGTGGGTAGTAGCAAGAAAGAGGAAGGATTATTAGATGGCAAAGAAGTCATCGAACTCCAATTTGACAGAACCAACTGGAATATTCCCCAAGCATTTACAGTCAAAGGTGTCGATGACCTAATTCAAGACGGCAATGTTGCCTACAACCTGAAAACCACTGTCGAAAGTCGTGGCGACCTCAACTATCGCGAAGGCGCAATAGATATTGATGTCCTCCAAGGCTTAAATAACGGTAAAGTTCAACTAGAACTAAACGAACTCAACATAGAGAAAGCTCAACTACCTCAAGGAACTAAGTTAAACTTCAGTAACGGTACTGTAGCCACAGTAGGTCAAACCGTCACCCTAGATAATGACGAAACTAACACTCCAGTTGATGTCAGTGTCACCATAGAACCAAACACCCTGGGATTTGGTGCCACAAGCAGCAACGGTAGTTGGCAGGTAAGCGAAGCATATAACCACGGCCTCAAACAGGTAGAATTAAGAAATACCACTGGCAACCCCATCACCCTCACCAAAAACCAAACCATCAAATTTAACAACGGTGGGGAACTGAGAATAGATGCAGACATCACTATCGCCGAAAACAGTCGGGACTTAGCTAAGGCTACATTAACGACAAACCCCAATACGCTCCCACTCCTAGCAGTAGGCACAACTAATAATAACGGTAACTTTGAAGTAACTACCACCTACAACAACACCCAAAAACAATTAGGATTAAAAAATACCACCGGTACTGCCAAGAATCTCAAAACAGGAGATATTATCAGCTTTACCGACGGTACATCTTTCATTGTAACTACGGATGTGACGATTGCAGCCAACAGTACGAGTAAGGTATCGGGTGCATTAGAGGTATCTGGACTGACAACCTCCTTCATTAAAGACATCTCCCCAGATATCAACCTCAGTAACACCGACAACGATGTCGCCGGCCTAGTTTTAGTAAACGTAGAAGAAATAGCAGCCAAAGAGGGAGTTTCTAACAACTTCTATAAAGTCGAGCTAAAAACTGAACCCACAGATACTGTCACCGTAGTAATGACGCCCTCCGACGACCAAATCGCCCTAGAAGGGAAACTTCCCGGAGAACCTTTAACTATTACTTACGATGCCACTAACTGGAATGTTCCCCAAACCATCGGCGTCACCGCAGTAGATGACTTTGAAGTAGAATTTGACCATACCACAAATATTGCCTTCGACACCTCTAATAGTGCCGACAGTGTTTACGCAGGATTGAACGTTAGCAATGCTGGAGTCAAAGTCAATATTATTGACAACGATTTACCAACAGCCAGCGTCTTGTCAGTAGCAGGAGCCATAGAAGCAAACGCCCCCGGTTACTTCACCATCAACCTAGATAAACCCCTGCCAGACAAATTCGATGACACAGGTTTAAAAATCAACTACACCGTCAGTGGTACTGCGGATACGAATGGAGTCAGTCCTACAGATGACCTGCAACCCATAGCTACCGGAAGCGCTCGTATTGCTCCTGGAGAAAGTAGAACGCCATTGATAGCCTTCCCCATAGATGACTTCAAAGCAGAAGGTACTCCTTTAGAGGTTGTCGGTGCTTACAATGGAACCAGCATCAGCCTGAAAGTCAAAAATGGCGTCAGTTTAGATAATCCAGCTACGAGCGTGGTAGAGAATACAGTCACTCTGAAGGCAGGAACGAAATTAACCTTTAGTAATGGAGCGATCGGAACAGTTGGCAGTGACGTTACTTTCAACCAAACAGGCAATAAAGCAGTTAATATTACCAAAGCTCCGGAAAGTTCCAAAGCCCTAAATACCATTGCTGTTGCGGATACCACTCGCATTGCTTCAGAAACAGTAATCGTTGAAGTTACTGCCGGAAATGGCTACCAAGTCAGTAGCGACGAAAATATTGCTACCCTAGAAATAGAGGATAATGATATCCCTGGAGTGCGGGTAGTGGAGGCATCGGAACGAACTACCGTCACTGAAGGAGAAGCACCAGCCCAATACTTCATCTCCCTCTTGACTGAACCCACTGCTGACGTTACGATTAATATCGCCCCAGTGCAAAAAACTCGAAATTTAACTGTTACCAAAGATTTAAGTGGTGGTGTAGTAGAGTTAAAAGTTAACGATCCTAAAGTTAACTCTCTCTTGTTGCCAGTAGGAACAGTCCTCAATTTTGGTGGTGGTAAAACAGCAACCGTAGCAGCGGATACTTTCGTAGGTTCAAAGGGGAATAGCGTTAATGTCAACACTGTCTCTGGCAGCATTACCACAGGGAACACGACCACCTATTCTTACCAAGAACTATCATCTACCAACTCCCTAACATTTAACTCCAACAACTGGTATCAGTTACAGCCAGTTAACGTTACAGGTTTAGATGACAACGTAGCCGAAGTCGGAAATACCCATGAGGCGACCCTAGAATATACCATCACCAGTGGCGACAGTGACTACAACAATCTCAAGGTTCCAGCTCAGATTATTGATATTAAAGATCGTCCTTTCGATCCCAATACCACCGCTAGCAGTCTCACCCAAGGATTACTAACATTCCAAGAGAGTCTCGACACCCTCAGTCTGCCTCTGATAGGAACACTAGAAGGTACAGCTCCTCCCTTTATCCGCAACGTTATTACTGACGTAGTAGCAGAAGTGCGGGCGATGGAGTTCGTGACTGGAGAAAAACTAGCCAAAGCCTTCACTAACTCATTTAACAACAACATCAACAATGGTGGAGCAGTAACCGTAGAAATCACCGATCTATCGAGCAGCAATATTAGCTTTAAAGTTAACGCGACAGACAAGTTCAATAACACACCCATATCTCTCGCCAGCGATTTAGGATTGCCTGCATTAGGCATTGGTATGGAAACAAATGGTAACCTCAATGCCAACTTTGACTACAACTTCGACTTCGCTTTCGGACTCAATGACACCGACGGTTTCTATATAGATACCGCCAATACTAACCTCAATGCCAATGCCGCAGTTAAATTAAGCGACAACTTCAATGCTAAAGGTAGCTTAGGCTTTTTGCAACTGGATATGACTAACGGTATCAATGTTGCTCAAGGAGACACCAAAGGAACGGAAGTCAATGCTACTTTCGATATTGGCTTAAAAGACGCCAACAACAAACTAACCGTAACCGAATTGAAAAACTTGCGTAAACAAGGAAAGCTATCGAGCATTCTTGATTATGGTTTCGCTGGGGATGCAGCTTTAGACGTGGATGTAGTTACCTCAGTCAAAGGCAGCACAGCATTACCATCTTACAGTTTCAATCTCTTTAGTGACTTACCGCTGTTCAACTATACCAATGCAGCTCAACAACCACCTCAACCCACAACCGTATCCATTGCCGGATCGACTAATGTCAGCATTGAAGAAAAAACGGCTAAGTCAATTAACATCAGCATTGCCGACAACGGTAACAATAAGCCTAACGAAAATATCCGACTGCCAAAAGGCACTCAGTTAGTCTTCACCTGGGGTAACAATAATCAAGAGACAGCCATCATAGATAAAACTGTCACCATCGCTGAAGGTAGCATCGGTGCAGCCTTAGTTAAACTGAAAAGTGATAACGTCAAAGACAACAATAAAACAGTAACCATTAATAGTAATGCTAGTGCCAAGTTAGAAGCAGGTGCATTTAATATCGCTTTCAATAACATGACCTTAGACTTTGGTAGCTTTGTTACCGGAGTAGTCAGCCCCGTAGTCGATTTCCTTGCCAACGTTGTCGAACCCATTACCCCTGTAGTCAATGCCCTCAACGAGCCAATAGGTTTCTTCAACGACGTCGGTTTAACATCAGAATTTGACCAAAACGGCGACGGACAAGCAAATATTATCGAAGTCGCAGGCACTATTATCGAAAAACTGCCTTCTCGTGGTGGTAAAGCCAAAATTGATTACATCCAATTCTTCGATGCCATTGTCGGCGTCACTGAGTTAGTCGGAGCAGTGAAAGACTTGCAAAGTAGCCTCGGAGCTGGAAACAACTTTGCTATCGACTTTGGCAGCTATACCCTACAAAACTTCCAAGGTGCTTCTCCCACCACCAGCGCTGCTGATGTCAACCCCCAAACCCAAGGCAGCAGTCAACTCAACTCTAATACCAGAAACCAAAGCCAAAATAAAGGTTTGGGCAAACAAAGCCTTTCTCAAAAGGTTGATAAAATGTTTGGCGCCTTAGACAAACTCGGTATTAGCATCCCCGTCTTGGAAGACCCCTTCACTGCTATCAACCTCTTCCTGGGCAACGACATCGACTTGATTACCTACGATATGCCAGCCTTGGATATCCAATACGAAATTAATAACAAGTTCACAATTCTAAATTTACCGCCAGTAGATGGATTAATTCAAGGTGAATTTTCCGTGTTTTCAGATTTAGTCTTCGGTTTGGATACAGTAGGTTTCAGCGCTTGGGAGAAAACAGGATTCGACCCAGCTCAAAGCTATCTAGTCTTAGACGGTTTATACCTCAGTGATGTAGACCCCAATACGGGTGTAGATGTGGATGAGCTTTCCGTCGATGCTACAATGGCAATAGGAGCCAAACTGAATGCGGTAGTTGCTTCGGCTACAGTTCTCGGTGGCATCACGGGTGAAGTTGGTTTGGATGTGGTAGATATCGGGGAATACACCGGACAAAGCGATGGTAAGATTCGGGGTTCCGAAGTGTTCTCACGGATTAGTAATCCTTTGAGTCTGTTCGAGTTAGCAGGTTCCATTGAAGCATTCTTCCGGGCTATTGTGAAAGTCGGAGTAGATTTAGGTTTCTTTGAAATCACCAAGACAGTTTACGATAAAGAATTGGCTCGCGTTCCCATCTTTGAGTTTGCTCTGGGAGGTGCCCCAGGTGGTGGCGGTAGTACAGGTGGCGGTAGCGGTAGCAATGCCGGTACTGCTGCTAGCGGTTATATTGAGGGAGGGACAGTATTTCTGGATACTAACTTTAATTTAGCACCAGATCCCCTAGAACCGAAGACAACTACGGACGAGTTAGGAAACTATAATCTGGAGTTTGAACTGGCATTATTTGATGCCAATGAAAATGGCAAAATAGATGATGATGAAGGTCAAATTGTGGTAGTTGGTGGTACAGATGTAACTACTGGTTTGCCTCTAGCTATTTCTCTGGTTGGTAATGCCACAACTGGCAGTGTGGTGACACCTATTACTACCATTAAAAATGGTTTGGAACAACTAGGTTTAGATGTGAAAACTGCCAACAAAATCCTCAGTAAAACTTTGGGATTAGATTCAGACTTAGACGATTTCGATGCTTATGAAGCGCAAGGAGAAGACTTGACGGTAGGAGTAAATACAGCTCTATCTCATATCTTGCTGCACAGTTTAACAATTAACGGTGCTGCCTTCTTAAAAGGCGCTGGTTTTGATGGCAATGCTGCCGAATCTGCGAAAATTTTAACCGATGCAATTGTTAAAAAATTAAGCACGGAAGATGAGGTGGAATTAGAAGAAAAAGCTGATATTGAAGCTATTTTCAATTCTGCTCTTCAGGAGATAGGAATAGATTCTGTCGATCCCACAACTGTGAGCAATGTTGCTACTTTAGTAAGTGCTTTTAATGATTTCATGGAGGATTTATTAGAGATTGAACAGGAAGATGATGATGACGAGGATGAGGACGAGGGAAATAAACCAAAATCTGTAAATGATATCATACCAACCATCACTCCTTTCAAAAATTTATTGTTAGGAGATTTACCAGAATTGACGGAACGATTAACTCGCGGTGAGTTAACTTTAGAGGAAGTTTATGAGAGTTTAGATTCTAAATTAAACCAGACTGGTTATCAGTTGCGAGTAGTAGAAGAAGTCGAGGGAGAAGATGGGGAAATTGAGATTGAAGTTGAGTTTATCATCGAAGAGATTACCCAAGGTGCAACAGGAAAAATTGCTAATATTCAGGGAGGTACAGTTTTCTTAGATACCAACTTCAATGAAAAATTCAATGGCAAAGACACTTCTACTGTAATAGAGAAATCCGGTAAATTCGTTCTTGATTTTGAGAATGCTACCTACGACAAAAATGGTAATAATAAGGTTGACAGCGACGAAGGTCAAATAGTAGTTATCGGTGCGGTAGATGCTCTTACTGGTGTAGCTTTAAATGTTCCTTTAGTTGCTAATGTAGCATCTCCCGATGTGGTTTCTGGTTTAACTACTCTTAAAGTCGGTTTGGAACGCTTGGGAATTACTTCTTTGGAAGCAGGCAAGATTATTAACCGCATCTTTGAATTAGCAGCAGAAGATTTAGAGAGCTTTAATCCTTATAAGGAGAAAGGAGATGATTTTGATGAGGGTATTGATGGTGTAAGAGCAGATATTTTGATTAAGAGTCTGTTGGTTCACGGCGATACTTTATTGAAGAATGCTGGTTTTAGCGGTAATTCTTTTGATGTTGTTCTTGAGGGTATTGCACAGAAACTCAATTCTGTTGGTAATAATTTCCGCTTGAATAATACTAATCGCATCCGACAGGTTTTTGAGGAGATTTTGACCGTTGCTGAGGTAACTGTGGAGCCAGAAGTTGTAGAAACTGTGGCTGAGTTAATTAATTCCTTTAATAATTCAATAGGGAATATCTTGGAGGAGAAAAAAGACCGACAGGAGTCCGTTGTGAATCGTTCTCTCGGTCAAATTGCACCTCTACAAGAGATGCTGTTGGCAGAGTTGCCTAAAGTTACTCGTCGTTTAACCCGTGGAAATATGACTGTAGAACAGGCGTTTGAATCTGTTGAGTCTCAGTTGAGCGAACGCGGTTTCGATTTCATAGTCAAGAATAATGGTAAGACCGAGATAGACTTTACCAACCAAGAATTGAAAGGTAATGCAGAAGACGATACTATCAACGGTAGTGGTGGTGACGATACTATCATCGGCGGTTTCGGTAACGATATGTTGCGTTCCCTTGGTGGCCAAGATGTTCTGGAAGGCCGTCCAGAAAACGACCATTTGTTAGGTGGTTCTGGGGACGATGTCCTTAATGGGGGTATCGGCCGCGATCGCCTGAATGGTGGTCTGGGTAAAGATACTATGACTGGTGGGGCAAGTATTGATCGCTTTATCTTCGCGATAAATGGAGAGTTTGATGATGAGTTGATGGGTAGTGATCGGATTACTGACTTTAATCCTGGTCAGGATATTATCTTGTTGGATAAAGATACGTTTACTGAGTTGGAGAGCAATTCGGGAACAGGTTTCAGCGTACAAACTGAGTTTGCATCTGTTACTGAGGGAGTGAGAACTTCTGAGGCGTTAATTGTTTATAACAGTAATAATGGCAGGTTGTTCTACAACCAGAACGGTAGTGAACCTGGCTTTGGTGAAGGTGGTGAATTTGCTGTGTTAGCAGGCAAACCCGATATTAGTGCTGAGGATTTCTTTGTGAGGTAATTTACAGCGGTTTTTATTTCAGTAGATGAGAGTAGGGGCGAAATGGCATTCCTCCTTACTAAACCGTTTCATATCATGTCCGGTTAAGTAATTACTGCAATAGCTGTAGGTTGGGTTGAGGGACGAAACCCAACAATAATTTTTCTCCCCTACTCCCCTACTCCCCTACTTCCCTACTTCCCTACTTCCCTACTCCTACTCCCCTACTCCCCTACTTCCCTACATCAATAACTCTTAAACGATAGGTACTAATAGAAATACCACCTTTTCGCATTAAAACTGCTGACAACCACTTATCTTCAGAATTTTCTGGAGCTTCACCAATTTTAAAAAGTCCGCCAGAAGACAATAATTCTAAAGTAAAATCAGTCGGTTCAAAATTATAAGAATTTTCATTAATTGGTTCTACCAAAGCAGCCCCTAAAATAATTTCTTCACCCAAAGGTTCTTGAACAACCGCATCAAAATTATACTTTTCACCTGGTTTTACTTCTGCTGGTAAATTAATATTAACATTAGGTGGTTTTTCACCTGTTGTGATTTGATTTTCCTCGGCTAAAATTTCTTGTTCAACAATTTTTCCATTTTCATAACGCTGCTTAGAAGTAATAGTAGACTTTAGAGTAAAGTCTCTATTTTTAATTTTTTGCACACCAGTAATATAGGTAATAGTTTCTGCCACAATAGTATTACCATCATTTTCCCAAGATTGAACTTTTGTCTGATATTTAACTGACTTATATAGTCGCCAAAAATTAGCTAAAGCTTTAGCTAAACTTTCCCGATTTAAACCATCAGAATTGGTAAAATCATTACTATAAAAATTTATGACATTTTCTAAGTTTTGACCACTGGCAGCTCGATCAATTTCTTGCAATAATTCTGTAAGTTTTTTAGGTGCTTGTTCTGGAGTTTTAGCTAATGTCAAATTAGAGGAAAAAACTACCCCGACAAAAACTGTTAAACTAAGTAATAATGAACTAGATAATGTTGTTGAGAATTGTTTAAACTTCATCGAAAATTTGCTTTGCATTTGAAAAATATTCATTTGTAATTTATACATGATATCAAATCCGCTGGCTTTGGAGAATAAGATTTACTATCAGAAAAAAGCAAAAACTCCTAATTTTTAGAGGGTAAGGTTCCCGAAAAATTGGAGACCAAACCCCTACGATATTAAATTATACCTATGCTATCGGATTTGATATGATTTATACAGAAACTGGGTTGATGAACTAACAATTTACCAAAGAATTAATAATTAAATAATTCGCGCCTTGAAGGCTCCCCTTGAAAAGGGAAAAAAAATTTATTTTTTCCTTTTATTCAATCCTATCTGTTTTAAAGAGAGGTAATTATCAATTATCCATTATTGAAAATATTAACCTAAGCATTTCCTGGGGAATGCTTTCCCATTCAGCAATGATACCCTGTTCTTAAGCACAGGGTTTAAATGAATATTGACTTTAGAGCTGGCTTTTGTAGTAATATTTTTCTATCTTAATTAAATATTTTTGGCAAATGATAAAAGCACTCTTCTGATAGCTGAATGCTTACATATTAACTATTAAATTACGACAATAAATCCAGTTTCTTCCTTGGAGTACATAAGTTCTATTATATAAAGTTGTTAGCTGAAAATTGACTGGTTGTGAAAAGTCAGTTCTATGGCCATAAGTTAAATTTTGCTCCATGTTACTACTGGATTAACACTGAAAAAGCTGATAACTGTTAAGTGGCCATAAGTTAAATTTTGCCCCATGTTACTACTGAATTGACACTGATCAGCAATAACGGTTAACTGAAAAAGCTGATAACTGATAACTGAAATGACTAATAAAAAAATTAAATTGTTAATCGCAGCAAGTGGAACTGGTGGACATTTATTTCCAGCGATCGCCACTGCTAATCAATTAAAGGATTATCACATCGAATGGTTAGGAGTTCCTGACCGTCTAGAAACTAAGTTAGTTCCATCCCAATACCCTCTCCATACTATATCAGTTGAAGGATTTCAACAGAAATTGGGTTTAGGAACTTTCAAGATTTTAATTCGACTTATTCGCTCTATCTTGCGGGTAAGAGGGATATTGAAGCGGGGAAAATTTCAAGGGTTATTTACCACAGGGGGTTACATTGCTGCTCCAGCAGTTATTGCAGCTCGGACTCTAGGTTTACCAGTTATTCTCCATGAATCTAATGTTTTACCAGGAAAAGTGACACGCTGGTTTAGTCGTTTCTGCAGTGTCGTAGCAGTAGGGTTTGAGGAAGCAACAAAATATCTTCCTACTAAGAAAACTGTGTATGTGGGTACTCCTGTCAGAGGAGAATTTTTATCTAGGAAGCCTTTAGACTTACCTATTCCAGAAAATGTTCCCGTCATTGTAGTTGTTGGAGGTTCTCAAGGAGCAGTGGCAATTAATCAATTAGTCAGAGAATGTGTTCTAGCATGGGTAGAAACTGGAGCTTGGATTATTCATCAAACAGGGGAAAATGATCCTAATGCTTTTAGTGTGGAGCATCCCCAATATTTTCCTATGGTATTTTATCAAAATGTAGCTGGTTTATTTCAGCGGGCTAATTTAGTAATTAGTCGTGCTGGAGCCGGTAGTTTAACAGAATTAGCAGTTACTCATACACCATCAATTTTAATTCCTTATCCTTATGCTGCGGATAATCATCAAACTTATAATGCTAAGGTTTTTTCTAATCAGAATGCTGCCCTAGTTTTTAATCAAGCAGAATTAACTGCAGAAAAGCTTAAGACTGAAGTTTTAGAGTTATTAAAATCACCAGAAAAGTTAAAAGAAATGACTGTAGGAGCAGCAAATTTAGCAGTAGAAGATAGTGCTAAAAAATTAGCTAATTTAATTCATAAATTTTTGCATAATTAATATGTAATAATTGAGCTATTAACAATCAGTTATCAGCTTTATTATAACAATTTATCTGGGAATTTTCTAGAGATAATAGTAGCAATAGTAGCGGAAAATGCTGTATGATAATTTTTAACACATAGAAGAAACTAGATTTGATATGATCAAAAAAAAGTCGATATTAGCAGCAAACGTATAATTGGAATTGAAAAAAAAATAAGCTGACAAACCTCCCCTTTCAAGGGGATAAAAAAATCAACTTCAATATTTCAAGCTTCTGGCTGAAGCTAGAGGTACTGATAACTGATAACTGATAACTGAAAAGGTGGGATATGGCAGTTTTACAACAATCTCCTTGGTATCAACAAATCTGACAAGAAGGAATTTTAATTGGTGAGCAACGAGGTGAACAAAGAAGAATACTTTCTGGAATAGAAATAGGATTAGAATTTAAATTTGGGGAATTAGGAAAACAGATATTTTCAGAAATTAATACTATTGAAAATATTCAGGTTCTAGAAACAATTCTTAGCTCTCTTAAAACTGTAGAAACTATTGATAAATTAAGGCAAATTTATCAACCACATTCTTAAATATAGATTGCATCTCAATGCCTGAATAAAGGCAAAAAATTATCACTTTTAGGGAACAGGAAATAGAGAATAGGTATGAAGCAAAAAAGTATTTTTGCAAATATTTAAGATGTACCCTAAATATAGCAATACTAAATAAGTTGTAAAATTTATCCTAGGGGTTTGATATCCAAACCCCTACATTTTTTTCTCACGAATGATTTTATATTTCTGTAATATTTAAACATTTAGCCGTTGACTATTAGCGAAAAAGCCGATCTAGCTCATCAAATGTGAAGCTTTATTAATTTTTGGGAAAACCCGCCCCTAAAAATTTAGTATTAATACATTTCATTCAATAGCATTTTTTAACTATGAATATGTGGCATAAACATTTGTGGCTAAAGTTGCAAAAAATAGCAAAATATGAACCAGTAACAGTAAGTTACCTGAGAATAACACATAGTTCCTTAGATTTTCCTAGAAGCAGAAGAATCCCAACCAGGCAAATTTTCAAAATATTAATCATTGCTAGTTTAATAATATCTTTACTATTTTTCATAGTACCAACCTGGGCGCAAAGCAATGATAATTTAGAAACAGCTCCAGTAGAATTAAATGGTAAAGAATTGTTTGAAGTAGCAGGTCATAATGGAACAAATTTGACTGCTATGGAACGAGCTGCAAATATTAGTTCCAAATTAGAAAATTTCTCCAGTTCAGGTAAACCTATAAGCATAAATATAGATCGAGAAAATAAACAGTTTATTCTGCGTATTAATAATGACTATCTAGTAACTATAACTGCTGGAGACGTGAAAGAAGGAATAAACACAGAAGAGCAAGCAGCTATCTGGAAATATAAAATTGAACAAGCTTTTAAATTTGTCAAAAAAGAGAGTCAGCCTCGCAATATCTTCATAATATTATTAATCAGTATTTGTTTGATTTTGGCAGCCTTCGCCCTAGAACTTTTTTTAAAATGGTTTGAGTTTCAAATTAATCATATTTGTGAGCAAAAATATCCTCAATTTGTCAAATTTTTACCAAAATTTTTACCAATTATTGGGGTTTCTATCAGAGTAATAGTAGGCATAGGAATCACTCTTTATATCACTTATATAATACCATTTACTCGTGGCTATCGCGAAGAACTATTACGAATTTTGTCTGATAGTTTTACTTCTCCTATTTTTAATTTAGGCAACAAAGGTCTTTCTATTATTGATGTGGTGTTTTTAACTGCATTAACTATTGGAATGTGGAAAGGAGTTGGGTACTTTATTGAGATATTTAGAACTAAAATTATTAGTTTAACAGGAGCAGAACGAAGTGTTCAAGATACAATTAGTTTTTTAACTAGATATGGATTGATTTTTCTAGGCATAATAATTATCCTACAACTTTGGGGTGTAGATATTAGTTCTTTAGCTATTATTGCTAGTGTTCTTGGTGTAGGTATTGGTTTTGGTTTCCAGAATATTGCTAATAATTTTATGAGTGGTATTATTATAATTTTTGAGCGACCAATTCAAGTGGGTGATTTTATTGAAGTAGGAAGTTTAGTTGGTGTTGTTGATAAAATAGGTTTGCGTAGCACTCACATTACAACTTTAGATAAAATTTCTTTGATTGTTCCTAATTCTCGATTTCTAGAAAATGAGGTTTTAAATTGGAGTCATGGCAACCCTATTTCTCGGATAAAAGTACCAGTAGGAGTTGCTTATGGTTCTAATATTAAGTTAGTGAGAAAAGCTATTTTAGAAGTAGCAAAAAGTCATCCAGAAGTTTTATTACATCCCTCTCCTCAACTTTGGTTTCAAGAATTTGGTGATAGTTCTCTGAATTTTGATTTATTAGTTTGGACGAGAGAACCCAAGAAACAATATCAACTCAAAAGTGAGTTAAATTATCGCATCGAAGCTAGTCTACGAAAATATAATATTGAGATTCCTTTTCCTCAAAGAGATTTGCATTTAAAGTCTCCTGAAATTCAACAAATGATTGATACTTGGATGCAGAAAAATGCTCCTCCTGAAGTAGAAATTTGTTATCCGGAAAATGTTCGATTTAATTTAAGAAATAATGTTTATAAGTCACATATAGGAGCAGGAAAAGAAAATCATACTAAAGTATTAATTAAAGATGATATTAACCATCAAGAAGTAAAGACAAATGAAGATATAGATATATATAAATTAGTTGCAGAAATGCGTAGTCCAAATGGAATATCAATTAAAGAACGTCAACATCGGTGGGATGTTTACTCTAAATGTTTTGTGGGTTCTGAAGCTGTAGATTGGTTAATTAAAACTCAAAAAATGAATTTGAATGAAGCAATTTCTATGGGTCAATTATTAATAGACCGTGGTTTAATTCATCATGTTACTAATAAACATGGTTTTAAAAATGAGTATCTTTTCTATCGTTTTTATGAAGATGAACAATATTAATAATTAATTATTAATTATTAGGGCTTCCTGATTTAATCTGGGGTAGAAACCCGGGGTTTCTTTAAGAAACCGGGTTTCTTTGTCGTTTCCAACTAATCCGCATTAAACCCTGCGGCTATTTCAGTTATCAGTTATCAGCATAGAGTTAAGCGATCGCCACCATAAAAAAAACCGCTGTCTTACCAAAGAGGTTTCCAAAAGCTATTGCTATTTATTCGTAAAGTTTATTTATACCGATTTAGGAATTTCTCATTCTAATCCTAATCTGACAAAATTTCAACCCAAAATCAACATTTTTCCTCAGAAAACATTAGCCATCAAATCAATATAACTTTTTATCATATCAAATATCCAATAGAAATATCCAAAAATCACCTATTACCCACTGCCTACTCCCTACTAATAAGTTTAACTTAACGTTATTATTCAAAATAAATATTTACAATTTCTGCCAAAACTCTTTACAAAGGTTTACAAAATTTAGTAAGATGAAAAAAAACAAAGGTAAGTATTTGTTCTCATTGTTATCATGGCTACTCAATTTCCCTGGCTAACAACCATAGTGCTTCTGCCTCTTCTGGCAGCCCTAATCATACCCCTCATACCCGATAAAAACGGAAAAACCATGAGATGGTATGCTCTAGGAGTAGGTGTTACAGACTTTGCTTTAATGTGCTACACGTTCTGGAACCACTACAATGCTAGCGACTCTGGTTTTCAACTCGTAGAAAAATATGCTTGGCTCCCTCAAATAGGATTAAGTTGGGCAGTCTCAGTAGATGGTTTATCTATGCCACTGGTGCTTCTAGCTGGCCTAGTCACAACACTTTCAATGTTCGCAGCGTGGCAAGTAGACTATAAACCACGTCTTTTTTATTTCCTAATGTTGGTCTTATACTCCGCCCAAGTAGGGGTGTTTGTAGCTCAAGATCTAATGTTACTCTTCATCATGTGGGAACTAGAATTAGTTCCTGTTTACCTACTCATATCAATTTGGGGTGGTCAAAAGCGTCGGTACGCTGCAACTAAATTCTTGCTCTACACAGCAGCCGCATCTATATTTATTCTCGTGGCAGCTTTGGGAATGGCCTTATACGGTGGTGGCGATATTACCTTTGACATAGTGGAACTGGGTCTGAAAGATTATCCACTAGCTTTTGAACTTTTAATGTACGCAGGATTACTAATTACATTCGGTGTTAAGTTAGCCGTATTCCCTCTACACACATGGCTACCTGATGCCCACGGCGAAGCTTCTGCACCTGTGTCGATGATTTTAGCTGGTGTTTTGTTGAAAATGGGTGGATATGGATTAATTCGCCTCAACTTAGAAATGCTATCTGATGCTCATGTTTACTTCGCTCCAGTTTTAGCAATTTTGGGTGTAGTAAATATTGTATACGGTGGGTTAAATTCTTTTGGTCAATCTAACATGAAGCGCCGTTTGGCTTACTCTTCTGTTGCTCACATGGGTTTTGTGTTATTAGGTATTGCTTCTTTTACTGACTTAGGAGTAAGTGGAGCTTTACTACAAATGATTTCTCACGGATTAATAGCAGCAGTATTATTCTTCCTTGCAGGTATAACTTACGACCGTCTCCACACTTTAGCATTAGACGAAATGGGTGGTCTTGGTCAAGTAATGCCAAAAGTATTTGCTCTATTTACTGTCAGTGCCATGGCATCTTTAGCTCTTCCTGGAATGAGTGGTTTTGCTAGCGAACTAATGGTATTTGTGGGCATGACTAGCAGCGATGTTTACAGCTCCACATTCCGCACAGTGACAGTATTTTTAGCAGCAGTTGGTCTGATATTGACTCCAATATATCTACTCTCAATGTTGCGTCAAATGTTTTATAGCACTGGTCATGCACCAGCTTGTTTACTGAAGGATACTCCTTACGAGAATGAGATTTTAGATGAGGCAGTTTGTTTCGGTACTAGCTGTGTGATACCTGCAAAAGCTGTTTATACCGATGCCAGACCAAGAGAAGTAGCGATCGCTGCTTGTTTCCTAGTATTGATTATCGGTATTGGTTTATATCCGAAGATAGCAACTAATATGTATGATGCCAAGACTGTAGCAGTAAATACTCAAGTAAGAGAGTCATACACATTTGCCAAAGCTAATCCTCAATTGTTTGCTAAAAGAGCTTTATTCCCCAGGATTCCTGAGTCTGAAGTATTATCAGTTTCTGGTGTGATTAAATAATTTAGGACCTACGCAAAGGTACTACATAAGGAGTATTAGTGCCTTACGAAGTAGGGTAACGCACCCTACTCGACCGCTTCATCTAAAATGGTGCAATAGGTAGGGGCGGGTTTGATCAGAAATTTTCATCTCTTTCTAGGATTTACATAAACCCGCCCCTGAGACGTTGGCTTACATCACTGGGGGCGGGTTTATCTAGTTTACTAAGAAAGCTCGTTAACTCACTTGTAAAACCCGCCCCTACTGCATTGTTTCATCTTAATGGTGTAATAGGAAGTTGGCCTGAGATTGCTTTCGGTCCGGAATGCTACGCAAACACATTCCTTCGCAATGACAAGTCTAATGCACTATTTTAGGTGAAATAGTCCACTACCAATAGCGTTTATGCGTAAGTACGTATAATTAATAATTGATAATGAATAATTAATAATTAAGCTTTATTGCATTTATTATTAATAGTAGGGACGTTTCATAGAACGTCCCTACTTTAGTTTATGGACAGGTGTTATAAGAATAGAACTTACCTTGTAGAAGCAAATATAAACAGGAGTTAGTTATGACAATTTTGGTAAATCAATCTGGTGGCCAAGTTCAGCATATTCATGGTTCTGTCGATTCAGAGGGCAATAAAATGTGGGGTGAAGGTTTTAATTGCCGTAGATTAAGTAAAGGTGCTTATTTAATAGAGTTCGACATCCCATTTGTGGGTCAACCAACAGTTGTATGTACAATTAAAGGAGACCCTCAATCTACCTTTAACATATCAGTTGGAATTGTAGAAACTGATATCTCGAAATTTGTCTGCTTCACTTCAGCACCAGATCAGGTTGTAGATTGTGGTTTCTCGTTTATTGTTTTTGGTGATGCATAAAGAGGCAAAAAAATGAAATTACCATTATAAAAAAGATGATAAATTTTAGAACATTATCAGCAAAACAGAGAATGGCAAGAATTACAAACCTGAGATTAATTAGGGCTTACTGATTAAATATCCCTCGCATTTAGAGATAAAGGTTTGAGCAATTTTAGGTGTTCAAAAAGTACCAGCTTTTTGCTTGATGGCGGGGAAAAAGTGAGAATTTTTGGGTCATTATGACAGAAAAACTAAGGGTAGATTATGAATGACCACCTTTTCTAGAACTCCGGTCAATCTTAACTCTTAACTACTCCCTACCTTAACAAAAAAACTTTTACGGTTCCCGATAAATCAGCAAACCCTAATGAGGTTAAGTAATCATAATTTACCTAAACTACGCAAAGAAAAGCTATGCTAAAATAATATAATTGTATAATCAAAAAAAACAATTTCAGTCGATAGTTTTTTAACTAAAGAACAAATCTATGATAGCTTTTTAACTAGAAAACAAATCTATTTTTATTGACTATTATATCCTTGAAAAAAAATGAAAGCCATTGAAGCAACAGGAATTATTGATGAAAAAGGGCAATTATTCCTGGACCAACCTATTGAAAATTCAGTCCCAGTCAAAGTGCGAGTTATCTTACTTTTTACCGAAATAACAGCAGAAATTCAACCCGAGTTTGATGATACTTCTGTTGCAGAAATAAAAGCTAGTCTCACAAGAGCATTGCAAGAAGCAAAATCTGGACAAACTAGACCAGTTTCTCAATTATGGGAGAGAATAGATGCAGAATGAAGCCAACCCAGTTTATATCATATTCTCAGATGAATTTGAGGAAAGATTGTATAGATTATCAAAAAAATATCGACACGTCCGCTCCGATATTCAACCTATTATTGAAGAAATACAAACAGGTAATTTTCTTGGGGATTGCTTTAGCGGAATAGGTGAAGAACTTTTCATCTTTAAAGTAAGAGTTCAAAATAGCAACATTCAAATAGGGGAAAGTGATGGTTATCGACTTATCTATCAAGTTGAGTCAGACACTAGGGTGCTTTTACTAACAATTTACTCTAAAACGGGACTAGAAGATATTAGTTCTAATGAAATTCGCAGTATCTTAGCTGAGTTTTATGTTTGAGAGGAGTCATATCATGTCCGGTTGAGGCGAGGATGGGGAGGAAGAGTCTTGTCTACAGTCCTCACTCATAGTGTATTTTTAAATAGGGTTGGCGTATGGAAATATGAAAGCATTGACATACTAATAGTTTTAGGAACTTTAGGTGGGGAAAAAGTACCAGCTTTTAGGTCAAAAAGGTACGGTTCCCGAAAAATCAAAAAGTTAGCAATCAACACCTCACCCTTAACAAAAAAATTAAGAGACAATTCTTCTGTAGGGACGTTCCATGGAACGTCCCTACTCCTCTATAAGTCCCATTCTTACTACATTTTATATGAAAAAATTTTCTTTCTTACTTCTACCTTTTTTATTATTTGCCACTCCTTCTTTAGGTATTGAGACAAGAGATGGTAAGGTTTATTTTGCTCAACCACCTCGTTTGGTTAAAGCGGTAACTACCCGAAGCGAAACTTATGTCTGGGGTGCTACTTATTATTTTACTCTCAATTTATTGCCTGATGCTGGAGTACCACTCAAACAGGTGACTATTAGTAACAATGATAGTCTTGGGGATATTCGATATAACCCAAGAGAAATAATTGCCTTTGAAGGAAATCATCGAAAAAATGGTGAACAGTTGAATATTGAGGATGTTGTAATAGACAGGAAAACTAATAGTGTCTCTGTAATTTTCAATCCTCCAATACCTCCAGGGAAAACTTTTACTATTGGTTTGCGTCCAGTACGGACTCCTGGATATGGGGGGGTGTATTTATTTGGTGTGACTGCTTTTCCTGTGGGAGAAAAATCTTATCCTTATTTTCTTGGGTATGGTAGACTTCATTTTTATAGTGGTTATGATCATTATGATTAATCAAATTAATAGGACTTACGCAAAATAACGTACTTCTGTCATTGCGCTGACAGCGTTTTGCTCCGGGACATGTTTGCGGAGCATGACATTAGGAAAGCAATCTCAAACCTTGAAACTGCCTTCTTAATGCGTAAGTCTTGATAGAAAGATTGTGGTTGGGTTTCGTTCCTCCACCCAACCTACACTTATTACTCAATGTTGGGTTTCGTCCCTCTACCCAACCTACACTTATCACTTCCCAAACTTCCTAATTATCTTCTGGCGATCGCACCTTTGACAACAACTGATATAATTCTTCTCCTTCGATTACTTCTTGTGCTAAAATCTGTAGAGAAATACTTTCCAATAAATCTCGATTATAGTTCAAAATTTCTAAAGCTTTTTGATGAGCTTTTTCTACAATTTCTTTCACTTCATTATCAATTGCTTCGGCAGTTTTTTCACTAACTAAACGACGGGGGCTAACTCCTTCATTACTTAAAAACCCACCTTGACTACGGCGTTCATAAGCTAAAGGTCCTAACACTTTACTCATACCATAAGTTGTCACCATTTGTTCAGCAAAATCAGTAGCTTTTTGTAAATCTCCTGACGCTCCAGTGGTAATATTTCCAAATACAATTTCTTCCGCAGCACGACCTCCTAATAAAGTAGCAATTTGCCCCTTAATTTCTGCTTCATCTCTTAAAAATCTATCCTCAGTTGGTAACTGTAAAGTGTAACCTAAAGCAGCCATTCCTCTTGGTACAATAGAAATTTTTTCCACCTTATTACTACCAGGCATTAATGCACCAACCAAAGCATGACCAACCTCGTGATAAGCGACTATTTTCTTTTCGCGATCGCTCAAAACTCGGCTTCTTTTTTCTAAACCAGCAACTACTCTTTCAATAGCTTCAGAAAAGTCTATTTGAGCTACAGTTTCTCGATTATTTCTAGCAGCTAATAAGGCAGCTTCATTAACAAGATTAGCTAAATCTGCTCCCCCAAAACCAGGAGTTCTCACAGCTATTTTATGTAAATCAACATCTTCTCCTAACTTAACTTTTTTGGCATAAATATTTAAAATTTGTTCTCTACCAATTAAGTCTGGACGGTCTACTAAAACCTGTCTATCAAATCTTCCGGGACGTAATAAAGCAGCATCCAAAGCTTCGGGACGGTTCGTAGCAGCCAAAACAATAACTGTTAAATCTCCGGCTCCAAAACCATCCATTTCTGTTAGTAATTGATTGAGAGTTTGTTCCCGTTCATCATTACCACCACTATGAAAATTTCCACTGGTTCTCGATTTTCCTATTGCGTCTATTTCATCAATAAAAATAATACAAGGAGCCTTCTTTTTTGCCTCTTTAAATAAATCTCGAACTCTAGCAGCACCAGTACCCACAAACAGTTCAACAAATTCAGAACCAGAAATACTAAAAAAAGCTACTCCTGCCTCTCCAGCGACAGCTTTTGCTAATAAAGTTTTACCTGTTCCCGGAGGTCCGACTAACAACAAACCTTTAGGGATTCTGGCACCAATTTGAGTGAAGCGTTTTGGTGTTTTTAAGAAGTCTACAATTTCTGTTAATTCTGTCTTAGCTTCTTCCACTCCAGCAATATCAGCAAAAGTAATTTTTTCTGATTTTCCTTCTACATAAACTTTAGCTTTACTCTTACTAATTGATAGGGAACCTTGGGGTCCACGATTCATAAAAAATTGGAATGCTGCTACTAAGATAATCGGAGGAATTACCCAATTTAAAAGAATAGCAAACCAAGGATTTTTAGGACGTGCAGCTTCAAATATAACATTATTATCTTCTAAACGTTGAAGTAATTGAGGGTCATTTATTCTAGTTGTAGCAGCAAGCAAAGGTTCAGGTTTATCTTGTGCTTTAATGAGATATAAAATTCTTTCATTAGCTATTTGAACTCTGACTACTTGTCCGCTTTTTACTTGTTCAATAAATAGACTATAAGGAACAGGTTTGAGTTGGCGACGGGGAGTGAAGAAATATACTGCTAATAATACACCTGCCAAAATTAATAAAGCAGTTCCAATTTGACGGTTAGGTAAATTTCTGAGATTCTTTTTAAGACCCATATTTATTGTGCTATGGCGCTACGCGCTAGGGAATAGGGAACAGCGGTCGTTAGCGGAGCTTCCCGCAGGGTGGGATGGCAAGGTCTCCTCGCCATATCCAATCGACCAAGAGAGGGAACAGGGAACAAGGAACAGTAGAATATCAAAAGGTTTCAGAATGTAGAAATGTCCACCCCCTTTGCTTCGACTGCTTTATAATTCCACTTAGTAAATAACAATAAGTCAGATATTTATTTCAGACTTAATATATTATTATAACAATTCTATTTGATTTCTGTTTTTAGGGAGTAGGGAGTCAACCCACCCCTCAGCCCTCCCAGGAGGGTAATTTAGGAGGAATAGGAGTTATAACAGAAAAATTGTCTCTTAATTTTGGTGCTTTCCCACCTAAAGTTCCTAAAACCTTGATAAAGTCTTCTGCCTTATGCCTTATGCCTTCTTACTTATTTCTTCTTTTCATAAACAACGGGCAATTCAATCACAAATTCTGTACCCAGATCAACTACAGAATTACAGTAAAAATTTCCCCCATGTTTTTCAACTATAATTTGATAACTGAGAGATAATCCTAAACCGGTACCTTTTCCCACAGGTTTAGTTGTATAAAAAGGGTCAAAAATTCTCTTTTTTACTTCTTCTGGTATTCCAGGTCCGTTATCACTAATATGAATAGATATATAGTCTTTATTTATAGCTTGTGTCTTAATTTTTATCTGAGGTTGAATAGAAATAAATTTAGATTTTGATTCTGACCATGACATTTCTAAAGCATCAATACCATTAGCTAAAATATTCATAAAAACTTGATTAACTTGACTAGCTAAACATTCAACTAATGGTAAATTACCATATTCTTTAATTATCTGAATTTCTGGACATTCTGACTTGGGTTTAAGGCGATTTCGCAAAATTAGTAGGGTACTATCTATGCCTTCGTGAATATTAACTTGTTTTTGCTTAGATTCATCGTGACGAGAAAAGTTGCGTAAAGATAAAACTATTTCTTGAATTCTTTTAGAACCTTCTTCCATAGAATTAAGTAAACTAGGAAAATCTTCTTTGATAAAAGCTAGGTCTATTGTTGTTTCTTGATTGATAATTTCAGCTATTTGATCTGGAAAATATTGCTGATAAAGATTGAGTAAATCTAATAAATCTTCTGCATAACCTCTGGCGTGCCCAATATTGCCATAAATAAAATTAACAGGGTTATTAATTTCATGGGCAACCCCAGCAATTAACTGACCTAAACCTACCATTTTTTCATTCTGAATTAATTGAGCTTGAGTTTGTTTTAACTTATAAAGTGTTTGTTCTAGGTATGTATTTTTTTCTTTTAATTCTTGAGTTCTTTCATCAACTTTGACTTCGAGAATATGACTGTAATTAGATAATTCCTGATATGAACTTTCTAACTGTTTAATCATTTCATTAAAAGTTCGAGCAAGTAAACCAATTTCATCCTTAGTTAAGACTGGTACTTTTTGAGTTAGGTCTCCTTTACTTACTAACTTAGCTGTATGAGCGATCGCTAAAATTGGTCTAACAATTTGACGACCTAATAATAACATAGCTGTAGCCATGATCACGGCTAAAGTCATCCCCACAAAGACAATTGAAACAGCAAGATGACGAGCAGGTGCAAATGCTTCTTTTTGCTCTATTTCTGCTAATAATGCTAAGTCTTGATATTCTAACCATTGATAAACACCAATGACTGGTACACCTTTATAATTTCGATACAAACCTTTGCCATTTTGACCATTCAGAGCATTATTAATACCTTGACTACTAACACCATCCGGAAATTCTTCTGAACCAAATTTTGTGGCTGAGACAAATACATTTTTCATCGACAAACTACTACCAATATTACCTACTAAATAGATTTCTGCTGTTTGGCCTAATCCTGCTTTTTTTCTAATAATAGAATCTATTCTTTCCAGGTTAAGATGGGTAGCTAAGGTTCCTAATTGTTTACCATTTTCATTGACAATAGGAATAGCAAAGGTAATTATCGGTTTACCTGTTTCCGCAGATCGGTAAAAGTTGGAAATTAATTTATCTATATCATATTTTGTAATTTTGCTATATTGAATTAGAGGTTGATATTTACCTACTTTATCGGAATTACTAGAAACTAAAATTCTGCTACTTTTACTCAAAATAAAAATTTCTTGTAAACTTTTAATACTATTAGTAAAGGATGTTAAAAAAGTTTGGAGTGAAGTTTGAGATAATTCATATTCTGGACTAGATTTTTGGCTGGTTAATAGGATTTTTGCTTGGTTGTTAATTTCTGGCAACTCAGCGATCGCTAAAATATTTATACGTTGATCTAATATCCAATTATTAAGTTCATTTTCTTTAAGTTGAGCCGCAAAATTCAGGCGTTCAAAGACTGATTCTTTTAAAGATTTTCGTGCTTCACTAAAAGTCGTATATCCGACAATTGATATTGTCATTAACGACAAAATCAAAAAAGAACCTACTATTTTAATTAGGAGGCTTTTTTTCCAAAAGTACATGATTTAATATCCTAATTTTTACCAAATAATTAATGTAAGCATTTCTTGCGGAATGCTGGCCAAACAGCCGTCAGCTAACAGCTATCAGAAGAGTTATTCTATTTTTTAATAGCAGGGTTATTATTCATAAATTTTATTTGACTATAAAAGTCAGTTTTCACTTTTTTTATTCCTTTAAATATCTTCTTTAAACTTGAGGTTTTTGTTGCTGACGGCTGACAGCTAATAGCTGTTTGCGCAGCATTCCGCAGGAAATGCTTATTAATTAATAATTAAAAGCTTTATGATACGGTTCCCGAAAAATCAGAAATTTTTTTGACTACAAAATTCAGTTTTTAAGCCTATATTCGTTTAAATTTCTTCCTTAAGGTTGAGGTTTTTATTGCTGATAGCTGAAAGCTAATAGCTGAATGCTTACTAAAATCTTTCTCCTTTCCAGGAAAAATAAACTTTCTCCTTATTAGTCGATTCTCCTTTTAAAGATCGGTCATTTCAGTTATCAATTATTCATTATTGAGTAAGTATTCAGCATTTAGCGGTCAGCTATTGATTTTATAAAAATTATATTAATTTAAAGCCATTTTCATATCTTAGATAGGATTTGCTAACGGCTGACGGCTAATAGCTGAATGCTGACATTATTAATTATTAATTGCAAATATATCTTTAATTCGATTAATAGCAAAGTCTGTTGCTTCAGTTGGTGATAAACCTTCAATTAATACTTTTTGCATAGCTTTACCCCAAATATTTTCGGAATCTATCTTAGCATAAATAGGGTTACTTAAATTACTAAGCAAGCGAGTTTTATATTCAGTAAATTGTTGAGATGCGACGGAAATCTGAGGGTCTTTTTTATTACTCCAAAAGGGGTCTTTCCATAGCTGAGACATAATCGGAAAATACCGACCTTTTGCACCTTTAATATAAGCTCCTAAATTTTCTGGTTGTACTAAATATGATAAAAATTCTTTGGCTAATTTAGGGTGAGGAGAAGATGTAAAAATGACAGGTTCTTTGACAGATACTAAATATCTAGGGTCTGTTCCATCAGGATTAAGGGGAAACTCTATAGTTCTCATTTGATTCAAGTAAATTTCTTCATCTTCTTGTTGAGAACTAGGAATCGACATACTCGGATTAATGGTCATTAAAGTATTATGGTTCAGGAAATTAGTATTATTATCAGAATTTATCCAATTAACTGCATTAGGTGGCACATAACCATTTTTATACAAGTTAGTATACCAGTCTAAAATCTCAATAATTTTTTGTCTTACTGCTGGTTTATCTACTTGTAATTTTCCCTGTTCATCTAATATTTGGAAATTATTAGCTTCCAAAATTTGTGTAAATATCATGTAAGTATCTGAAGCATAAATAGACATAGGCAAACCAAGGGCATAAATATTATCTTTTCCTTGTTGGCGCAAAATATCTTGTGCCTTTTGCCAAAATTTCCAAAATTCATCCCATTGTTTCGGTATTTCTCCATCCAAACCTGCTTCAATAAGCAAATTATGCCAGTAATGAATATGAATACTTTGCTGCATTATTGGTACAGCATAATAAGATTGAGAGCCATTATTATTGTGCAAATAAGCAGACTTCAGCGCAGTATTATTATATAAATTTTTTATAGGTTTAATAACATCAGAAACATCTAATAATTTTCCTTCCCTCGCCCATTGAGGAATTAGAGTAAATTCTGCTCTTTCAGAAAAGAGAATATCAGGTGGTTTATTTGCTGCCAAAGCATCAATAGCTGCTTGTAAAGTATCATCCTCACTCAGAAATAAAAGCTTAACTTTGTGGTTAGTTTTTTCTTGCCACTTAGTAACTATTTTCTCTAAAGCTTCTTCTTGTTCTGGATAATATCCTCGATTCCACCAAATTGTTAATATTTTTTCTGATTCAGGTTTTTCCAGAGAATTTTTAGGTGGATTTAGGCTACAAGTAATTAATATAAAACTAACTACAAATAATAAAATTAATCTGAGTAATTTATGTCTCATAAGGATTTAATCCAACAGTTATGTTCAATAACAGGACTTACGCACGCGCAAGGCAATTTTTCCGATACGAGCGACAGCGTTTCGCTCCGCGACATGAATGGGTCGCAGTCCGTCAGGATAGCAATCTCAAACCACTATTTTTCGTACCTCATGGGTAAGTCCTAAATAATTAATAATTAACAATTAATAATTACCTCTTCTTATAAAAAAGAGGATTGACTAAAAGGAATTTTTTTCTTTTCTTGGTAGATTGGATATGAGGTACTTCGGCTCGGCTCTACAAGAACGGCTAATCTTTTTTTAATACTAGCATAAGGGTCAATGGTGGAAGAAAGCTGAACCTGGACTAACTATTTCAGTTAAAAGAAACCCGGTTTCTCCGAGAAACTGGGTTTCTGGGTTCTCTTGCCAGAAACTGGGTTTCTGGGTTCGTTTGTGTCAGTCCTGATTATACAGCAGATACAGATATAATATTAACGGTATTCTTAAAATCCAAAAAACTATGAATTACAAACTTGACAAATTATTTGAACTAGCAAAACATAGATACAGAATGACACTTACTTCTGTGGAACAAAGGTTATTAAAAGCTATTGCTACAGGAAAAGTTGCTGATTATCAAGTCAAATCCCCAGAACTTACTTTGCTCAAAGAACAGTTAAATTTAGAACTTTTAAAAGACCATTTAAAAGAGTTAAAAGATGTAAAAACTTTAAAAGATTTAGACTTAGAAAAATTAAAAGAATTAGAAAATTTAGAACAGCCAGAAGCATTAAAAAAGTTATTATCAGCTATCATTAAAAAGAAAGAAATTAATAATCCAGCTCAAGCAGAATTATGGGGAGAAGAGCAAATATTACCAGCTAAATTTATTTACTGGTTATGTACAGATGTGGATGTTTTTCCATATTTTACAAATCATGGTTTACAGATTTGTGGAGCTAAAATTTCGGGAGAATTAAATCTTGAGTTTGTGAAGTTTAAAAGTTTATTGTATTTCACAGAATGTGTTTTTACAGAAAAAATTATTCTCAGAGGAGCAAAGGTAGAAGAAGTCAAATTTGATGGTAGTCATGTTGTTAGTATTGATGCTGAGTTGATTGAAGTTAGGGGTAATTTATATCTGATAAATGGCTTTCATAGTAAAGGTGAAGTAAATCTAGCTGGAGCTATTATTGGTGGTCAACTTGATTGTAGTAATGGTCATTTCTTTAATCCAGAAGGAGATGCTCTCTTTGCTGAAAGCATAGAAGTTAAAGATTCTATCTTTTTGAGAGAAGGTTTCCAAGCTAAAGGTATGGTAAGTCTAGCTGGAGCTACTATTGGTGGTACACTTGATTGCAGTCAAGGTCGTTTCTCTAACCTAAAAGGAGATGCTCTCTTTGCTGAAAGCATAGAAGTCAAAGGTAGTATCTTTTTGAGAGAAGGTTTCCAAGCTGAGGGTATAGTCAGTCTAGCTGGAGCTACTATAGATGGTGTACTTGATTGTAGTCAAGGTCATTTCTCTAATCTAAAAGGAGAAGCACTCATTGCTCAAAGTATAGAAGTCAAAGGTGGTATCTTTCTGAGTGATGGTTTCAAAGCTGAGGGGGAAGTCAGTCTCTCTGGAGCTAGTATTGGTGGTGTACTTGATTGTACTCAAGGTCATTTCTCTAACCTAAAAGGAAAAGCACTCATTGCTCAAAGTATAGAAACTAAAAGTTCTGTCATTCTGGGCAATGGTTTCAAAGCTGAGGGGGAAGTCAGTCTCTCTGGAGCTAGTATTGGTGGTCAACTTAACTGTAGTGAAGGTCATTTCTCTAATCCAGAAGGAGAAGCACTCATTGCTCAAAGTATAGAAACTAAAAGCTCTGTCATTCTGGGCAATGGTTTCAACGCTGAGGGGGAAGTCAGTCTCTCTGGAGCTAGTATTGGTGGTCAACTTAACTGTAGTGAAGGTCATTTCTCTAATGCAGGAAAAGATGCGCTATTTGCTGAGAATATAAAAGTCAAAGCTGATGTCATTCTGGGTAATGGTTTCAACGCTGGGGGAAAAGTCAGTCTATTTGGCTCTACTATTGGGGGTAAACTAGATTGTACTCAAGGTCATTTCTCTAATCCAGAAAAAAATGCCCTCGATGCTCAAAATATAGAAGTTAAAACTAATATTGTTCTCAGTAATGGTTTCAAAGCTGAAGGTGAAGTAGATTTAACCGCAGCAAATATTAAAGGAAATCTTGACTGCACCAATGGCAATTTTTCCAACGAAAAAGGTAATGTTTTATCTGCCGAAGGAATTAATGTTGATGGAGATATTATATTAGATGGAGGAACTTTTAAAGGGAAAATTTACTTAGTTAGTGCCAGAGTTGATGACACTTTAAGCATGATTAAAATTCAACAAGAAAAACTAAATATTCCCATAAATTTTTTCCTGATAAATATCAAGAATAATCCATTTACATCACTACTTCAGGAAGAGCATCAAAGAATAGAATCTAACAGTATGAAAATAGATCTACAATTTGCCAGAATAGGTCGCCTCAGAGACGACGAAAAAAGTTGGCCGGAAAAAAATAATCTCAACCTTGATGGTTTCATTTATCAGAAATTTGGCACAGACGATAATATTAAAGTTTTGAAAGATGCCAAAACTCGTCTCAAATGGCTGAGACTACAACCAGAATTTTTTCCGCAAACTTATGAACAATTAGCCGAAGTTTTAAAACAAGAAGGAGACCCAGATGCAGCTACAGAAATATTAATTAATAAAGAAAGAGATATTCGACCAAAACTCAAAAAATTAAGTAACTTTTGGAATAGATTTCTCGACTTTACAATAGTCTATGGCTATAAACCCACCAGAGCTTTATTTTTGAGTAGTATTTTTATCTTCAGCGGTGTTTATTTGTTTCGTGTAGGTTATGAGAATTGTTCAAACTCAATATCTAATAATAAATGCCTCTTTTCACCAGTTTCTCAAGTTAGTCCTTATAGTGAAGAAACTGACAATAATCAAACCATTAATATAGACTATCCAAAATTTAATTCCTTATTATATTCATTAGATACATTTATTCCTATAATTGACCTACATCAACAAACATATTGGTTGCCAAATTCTCAAAAAGGTAAAGAAATTCCATTAATATTATTCAAAGTAAAAACTGGTGATATATTAAGATGGTATTTATGGATTCACATAATCTGTGGTTGGGTATTAACATCCCTTTGGGTAGCAGGTTTTAGTGGTTTAGTTCGTCGTTAATTAAAGTAAGGCAGAAGGCATAAGGGAAAGAATGGTTTAAAGTCCAGTAGTAGAATGACACACTACGGTGCAATAGTAGGGGCGGGTTTCTCAGGAAATTTTCATGCTTACTCTAAGATTTACATAAACCCGCCCCAGAGACGGTAGCTTATATAATAGAGGGCGGGTTTATCTAACTTACTTGGAAAACTCG
>NZ_JAYKGW010000093.1:0-6022 GCF_035285525.1 Okeania sp.
GTGGCTTTCCGTCGAGAAACGAGAAACGCCACACCCAAAGGCACAGCAGTCATGGCATCCCCGATGTTGTGAATCAGATCGGCCAGGAGAGCGACACTGCCAGAAAGCCAGAATACCCCTGCCTGTAAGACAGCAGTGATTAGCAAACCCACCAGGGACCATTTGACTGCCCAGATGCCTCGCTCCGAGCTAGCGATTTCGGGGTCTATTATTCCGTGGGCATGGGTATGACCATCACCACCATGATGGTGATGGTGTTTGACATCAGGTGTGGTGAGTTTAGGGACATCATTGGTCGGGATCGATGTAGGAAGTTGGGTCATTTCTGTTATCAGTGTCAAAAAAATTCTTAGTTATAACTTACCCAAAGAAACCAGGTTTCTAGGATAAATCGTTGTTTTGAGCAGTAATAATCTACCCTCGTACCGGGTTTCTGGATTCATCTGCGTAAGTCCTGTTAGTTTATGACTAACTAAATTTTATCAAGCAAATTATTTTTGTTCTCGTATATTGAAGTTTATTCAAATGTTTTAAGTATACTAAAAATCTCAAAAAAATCAAGTAGAAAAAAGTTAATTTATATTAAAAACAAACAAGTTAAAATCAAAAAAATGATTATATATTTTTTCAGATTTTTTAAATCTATAAACAATATAAAGATTTGATAAATTATCATCATTATATTGAATTAGTTTTCAAGATTGTATAAGTAATAATTTATATAGAAGCCGTTTGAACATTTGTAAATGCGACGATAGAAAGCAATCTCAGAGGTGTACAGAGATTGCTTCTTTCCACTCCATTCCAGTGGCAATGACTTGGGTATAGTAATTATCCTGGTTTTATATTATCACCCTAAACCCCTCTTAATTAAGGGTAAATTTATGTTGTATTTTTCTCCTAGAAAAAGGAGGATATCTATCAAAATTTTCAAATATTCTCTTAACTATAAAATTTGCAAAAAATTAACTTTATTGACAATTACTTAAGTAGTGGGCTAAATAATTAAATCAGGACTTATGCAAAATAGTAAAGGGTACACCATTTGTAGGAGAAAATTTCGATTTTTCCCTACTAGCTATGGTGATTCTGCGTAAGTCCTGATTTAGTAATGAGTGGTAACCCAACCTTCCAGATTGTTACAGCAAACGAAGGCTGTGCTACATTTTTCCTAACCCAACCTTCCAGATTGTTACAGCAAACGAAGGCTGTGTTACGCTTGATAGTGTACCTTATCATCCTCAAAAGTTCTGTAATTATATTAGTTAACCCAAATTTTTCACAAGCCGAAAACCAATATGTGTTGTTCCCGTATCCGGTGACTGGGACTCCCGTGCAGCCGGACGATATCGACTACAATAGTTGGGCGCACAGAGGTGAGAACCACCCTTAATAACGTGTACCGCACCCTCAGCAGGTTTTTTGGGGTCAAAACTTTCGGCTTGGCTAGGACCTTCTGGATTAACGCTATGAGCCATATTCTTGCGTTCCACCCGATACCAGTCCGCTGTCCATTCCCAAACATTACCAGTCATGTCATACAAACCATAACCATTCGCTGAGAACGAACCAACGGGAGCAGTTCCTAAGTAGCCGTCTGCTTTGGTATTGAAAAACGGAAAAAATCCTTGCCAGGTGTTGGCTTTTTTGGCAGAATATTCTTGACCCCAGGTGTAAGTAGATTCTTTTAAACCGCCTCTGGCAGCATATTCCCATTGAGCTTCCGTGGGTAATTGTTTTCCTGCCCACTTGGCGTAGGCTAAAGCGTCTTCGTAGGCAATATGAACAACGGGATAATTTTCCTTCCCGTTAATATTGGTATCAGGGCCGTAAGGATGTTGCCAGTTTGCCCCCGGAACCCAATGCCACCAACTCAGATAAGCGACTTGTTGAAACCCTTCTGTGGGAGGCTGGAAAACCAGGGAACCAGGCGATCGCTGTTCATCAGGTAAGTCAGGAAAATGTGATTTTGATAGAGGAAGTTCGGCGACAGTAACGTAACCTGTATCTTCTACAAACTTGGTAAACTGGGCGTTAGTGATTTCGTGGGAGTCAATGCAAAATGAACTGACAGTCACATCTGCAACAGATAGTTCTTCGATAAATTCTGGTTTCTCTGACCCCATTTTGAACTCCCCTCCGGAAATGAAAACCATATTTTGGGGACAAGTTGAAGAGGATGCAGCCAACGCATTCAAATTAAAAATAGTAACAGTTAGAATAAAAACACTAAAAACAATAAAGAGTTTGGGAATATAATTTTGAGAATTATTGATCATGTTGATTGAGAGTTAAGTGATTTTGGGATGAGTAGCTATCGTAGGTTGGGTTTCGTTCCTTAACCCAACACCCCCATCACCAACCGCTAAAATCTAATTGGTTGAGCCGAGGAAACCAATGTTGGGTTTCCTGTTGGTCAACCCAACCTACAATTACTACACTTACTAATCTGACCAATGTTCAGAGCTAGTCAGCCGTACTCACGTTAATCTCATCAACAATATCTTCAATGATTTTGTCAGGATCGGAGCTAAAGGGAGGTTGACTCGGCGGATAATTGTCAAAGGTACTCAGATACTTCTGCACAAGACCAATAGCTGGCGTTAGCAAGAACTGTCGGCGAGAATACCAATCGTTGTAGTTATTGGAGTCTGTATCTGCCCGTTCATAAGGATCGCGACGTAGGTTAAATAGTTTGGGTAGACGCAACTTGACAAAAGGCTCTCGCCAAACATCGTAATAGTGTGCCCGTTGTTCTGCAAATACCACTTTCCAGTCCCCAAGGCGAACTCCTGGTAGTTGACCTTCATCGTTGAAGTAGATGAAGCCAGGACGCTTTCCAGGTTGCTCTTCAGGATTTGTCAAATAAGACAGTTGATTGAACCCATCGAGATAGGTTCCACAGAACTTGGTGGGTTCATCTTTACCACCGAAGAGTCCACCCCCGAAGAGTCCACTGCCATCTTCACAAGACAACTTCAGGGCATTTTTAAGGGTTACGTCTTTTTCTTCTGATTCTAATTTCTTGACAAGGTCTTGATTCTGTTTGAGGTATTCATCCACACCCGCTGCCGCCATCAGGGTTGGTACCCAGTCTAAGTGAGAGAAAATTTCGTGGGAAACAGTTCCTGCCGGAATATGGCCAGGCCAACGTATCAAAGCCGGAACGCGATAACCAGCTTCCCAGTTGGTGTTCTTCTCCCCTCGGAAAGGACTCAAGCCACCATCAGGCCACATATTATAATGAGGGCCGTTGTCAGTGGTATAGATAACAATGGTATTATCTGCAATGCCTAAATTGTCAAGGAAATCCAGCAACTCACCCACATGACCGTCATGCTCTAACATACCATCGCCGTAGAATCCCTGGCCACTAATGCCCTCTACATCATCACTAATGTGGGTATAGAAGTGCATCCGAGTTGAGTTGAACCAAGTAAAGAAAGGTTGGTTGTTGAGAGCCGATTTTGCGATAAACTGCTTAGTTCGATCAAGAAATTCTCGATCAACAGTCTTCATCCGCTCAATATTCAGTGGTCCGGTGTCCTCGCAGGTTTGCTTGCCCAAAGAACCGAAGCGACCAAGTTTATCTCCAGGCGCGAGATTTTCATCATAGACATTTGATGCCTTGCAGTCGAGAACTCCGCGAGGACCGATGGTATTGGCAAATATGCCATTTGGTCCGCCTGGATAATCAGGATTTTCTGGCTCTTCTTCCGCATTCAAGTGATAGAGGTTGCCAAAAAATTCGTCAAAGCCATGAACTGTCGGTAGAAACTTGTTCAGGTCTCCCAAATGGTTTTTACCAAATTGTGCTGTGGTGTAGCCCAAAGGCTTCAACATTTCTGCCAAGGTGGGGTCTCCATCCTGAATACCAAACGGCGCTCCAGGGAAACCAACTTTTAGTAAGCCAGTCCGCAAGCCACTTTGTCCAGTGATAAATGCAGCGCGACCAGCAGTACAGCTTTGTTCCGCGTAGTAGTCGGTGAAAAGCATTCCTTCGTTGGCAATGCGATCGATATTAGGGGTATCGTAACCCACAATACCTTTTTCATAGGCACTAATATTTGTCCAGCCAATATCATCGCCCATAATCACCAGGATATTAGGTCTAGTCGTTTCTTGAGCAAAAGCTGGAGCTGTTGGGAACCAAGGTAATATCCCTGACAGCAGAAGCAATAGGGACATCGCCATAGCGATACCCATTTTCATACAACGAATCATGAAAATAATCTCCTTAATTAATTTTCAGGTAGCTGCAAAAACTAATTTCACAGTTCAAGGAATCAAAAGCCAGCTATCAGCTTTGAGCAACCTTGACTGAATTAAACACCCTTGTATTGATTGATCGGATTAGGATGGGTCATAAGTTACTCTGTAGCAAAACACAGTAATTTGAAGACGCGATTACTATCCTAGTGGTAATCTATCACTTTGAATAACCAAAAATTCCAACTTTTTAAAATATAATAATAACTAATTCATCCGCTAAAAAAATACTTTTTGCTTATAATAGGTTTCATTATTTTTTATTAAGAATTACGCAAAATATCTTATTATTAAATCTTGATTAAAATATAACTAAAATTTTTTTATGAGTTATAATTGCATAATTTAAGAGGCATTTAAGAGTATTTTTAATGTCATTTTCAGGCCATAAACAATTTTTTTTGTCCAAGAGACATCCCCAGCAAAATATTTTATTCCCCTTATTATTAGTAATGTTCTTTTGTGAAATTGGTATTACACACCATCTATAAAAGGCAAATGGCTATTCGGTTCTACAGATGGTATTTTGACGCAAGTTGTGTTATCAATGGAATGTTGCAAAAAGAACTTTGTTGATGGATATAAATAAAAGTAGAATTACTCAAACTAAAAATAATTCTCGGACAAGCAATCATAAGATTGTCTCCAAATTATTTACAGATGTAGATACTTTCAAAGAATTTGTTGCCTATCGACGGTACGAAATAATACAACTCACTCCTGGTTCTCTTCAAGCTCGTTTTTTGTCAATTCAACTTGGTGATATATACTTCACATATACTCAGACAAATCAAGGGACTCAAGTTTTTGGTGATAAGTTGAAAGAATACTGCAATTTTTCCATAGTCTGGTTTGAGAATGAAGGGGAAGTTCATGCCTTGCGTCACCATATCGATCCTCAAAGAACTCTTTTTGCTTTCAATGAAAAGGAAACTGATTTCATAAGTTCTCAAGGTGGAGTGATGACAGAAATTTGTATTCCTTTGAAAACTTTTCATACTTATGCAGACAAACTACAACGCCACGATCTAGATGATAATTTCCGGAGTAAAAACCATGTTAATTTGTTCCCAACTGAGATGAAAGAAATTAAAAATTACCTGAAACAACTATTTTGGTTAGCAATACACGAACCCCATTGGTTGCAAAGACCTGATGTTGAAACACTTGTTACTAATGATTTTGTTCCTTTGTTGATTAGTAAGATTCCTATTAAGTTAAATTCCAAGGTTTTCCTCAAACCTTCTCGAAGAGCAAAGTTGATTGCCCAAGCAGAGAAAAAAATGTTAGCGCACTTAGAACAACCGCTAACATTGAAACAGCTAGCTGAAAATTTAGAATCTAGCAGTTCTGCTTTATCCTATGGTTTTCAAGACTTATTTGGCATGAGTCCAATACGCTATCTGAAAGTGCGACGACTCAATGCAGTGCGACAACACCTGAAGGCAAGCGATCCAGAGAGTTGTGTGATAGTTACCACCGCCAGTCAATTTGGGTTCTACAATGCCAGCCATTTTGCTAAAGATTATAAAGCCATGTTTGGGGAGTTGCCTTCAGAGACGTTGGGAAAGAAAGTACGGTAGGGGCGGGTTTCATCAGATATTTTATGGCTTGATATCAGATTTGGCTAAACCCGCCCTCTTATCTACAACGTCAAAATCTATGGGGGCGGGTTTTTTTCATGTTATCAACCTTTCCTAAGGTAACATGGAAACCCGCCCCTACTGTTTTAATTAATAATGAATAATTGATA
>NZ_JAYKGW010000094.1:0-12021 GCF_035285525.1 Okeania sp.
TCTCTTGCAGAGACAGGGGAGTCTTTCTCCCCCCTTCTCTTGCAGAGAGAGGGGAGTCTTTCTCCCTCTTCCCTTGCAGAGAGAGGGGAGTCCTTCTCCCCCTTCTCTTTCAGTCTTTCTCCCCCTTCTCTTGCAGAGAGAGGGGAGTCCTTCTCCCCCTTCCCTTTCAGTCTTTCTCCCCCCTTCTCTTGCAGAGAGAGGGGAGTCTTTCTCCCCCTTCCCTTGCAGAGAGAGGGGAGTCTTTCTCCCTCTTGTCTTGCAGAGAGAGGGGAGTCTTTCTCCCCCTTCCCTTGCAGGGAAGGGGGTTGGGGGGTTAGGTTTTCACTCCCCACAACCGGCCTGTAGGGTGTGTTTTCCTCACTTGAGAACATGAAACTGCGCGACATGAAAAGGAGTAACGCACCAATACTCCTTATGTAGTGCCTTTGCGTAAGTCCTGATTCTGATTCTTCCCTACTCCCTACTCCCTACTCCCTATTTTTTGATAGAATAAATATCCAATAGGGAAAAAGTAGGTGAGGCGGTTGCGGATTCAATATTTGAGTCTGAGGAAAGTCCGGGCTCCCGAAAAACCAAGCTTGCTGGATAACGCCCAGTGCGAGTGATCGTGAGGATAGTGCCACAGAAAAATACCGCCCTGTTTTTCAGGGTAAGGGTGCAAAGGTGCGGTAAGAGCGCACCAGCAGTGTCGTGAGGCACTGGCTAGGTAAACCCCGGCGGGGAGCAAGGTCGGAGGAACAATGGTTGGTTTTTTTCCAGTTCCGTTGCACTATAGATTTGTCTATGGTGTTAGGTGTACCGCAAGAGGTGCCTGGTGACAGGCATCCCAGATAGATAACTGCCCTCTTAACTGGTTTCAGGTAAGAGAACAGAACCCGGCTTACTTCCTGCTTTTTCCTTATTTTTTGAAGATTAGGGAGTAGGGAGTAGGGAGTAGTTAAGAATATAGCTTTATAAATTAGGGAGTAGGGAGTAGTTAAGAATATAGCTTTATAAGTAGGGTGAGCTGAATAAATATCAAAGTTTTTATTTGTAAAGGTTTCAGCCTTTTTGTAGCCTTCTTTTTTTTTAAATATGATAATTATAAAGGATAATAATAAAAAAATATCTGAATATTTAGCTGGTAAAATACCATCAACAGAACAATTAAATACATGGATGGAATCTTTTCATACTAATGGTTTTTTAGTTATTCCTAATGTATTAACTCCTGAAAAATGTGAATCTTTAAAAAATGACTTAGACAAAGTTTTAGATAAAACTGAAGAGGCAAAAGATGAAAGTTATAATCCACTAAAGAAAGCTTACTCATCAGTCAGAATAATGGAACGAATGTTTGAACATTCCCAAGATAATCTAGACTTGTTTACCATGGAACCAATTGTTACATTTGCAGAACATTTAATTGGTGAAGCCAATGGAAAAGGTTACTCAAGAAATGATGGAATGCCTAATGCTAATGTTGTTCATGTTATCCATAATAATTCTTTTAAAATTCCTCCTCAAACTGATGGATTAGCAAACAATAGATGGCATCAAGATGATACACCACATATTCTTTCTCTTGATGGTAAACCTCTAACTAATATTCGGTTGAATGTTCTAGCATTTAGTGTTAATTATTATTTAACAGATGTACTATCTCCAGATAATGGACCAACCCAAGTTATTCCGGGTTCACATCTATTTGGCAAGTTTTGTGACGGTAATGTTTTAGGATATGAAGATAAAATTCATAGTTGTCTGGGAGGAATGGGTACTGCGGTTTGTTTTAACAATCAAGTTTGGCATAGAGGTTCTAGAAATTCATCTTCTGTCCCCCGCTACATTACACAAGTTACTTATGGCAAAAGATTAGTTGGACACAAGTATGCACCTTTTATGAATTATCAAATGCCAAGTCATTGTTATGAAGAAGCAGATGAAAGATTGAAGCGACTTTTGGGATTTTTACCTCATGGAGCTTATGGTTAATGATAAATAATTCTTGAAATTATTCCTATTATTATTGTGGATAAAATTATAATTTACTCTACTTTGTATATCAAATTCTCTTGCTTAGGAGAGTAAGGTTCTAGTATTAGAATTAACGAAAATTTATAGTTTGTAAAGGGTTTGGAGACTAAACCCCTACTCTCTTTAATTCTACTGATACTACTGGATTTGATATAACTTCCTAAAAATTCAAAACTTGATATCTAAAATCTTATTTAAACAATGCAAATAGCAGAAAAATTAACTACAGAATCTCTAGAACAACCTCTAATTATTGCTGGTAAAAAATTTTCCTCCCGTCTAATGACAGGTACAGGCAAATATCCCACTATTGAAACGATGCAGCAAAGTATAGAGGCTAGTGGATGTGAAATTGTGACTGTAGCAGTACGACGGGTACAAACTCAAGCTCCTGGTCATGAAGGGTTGGCAGAAGCTATAGACTGGAAAAAAATTTGGATGTTGCCTAATACTGCTGGCTGTCAAACGGCTGAGGATGCAGTTCGGGTAGCTAGGTTGGGTAGAGAAATGGCCAGATTGTTGGGTCAAGAGGATAATAATTTTGTCAAATTAGAGGTTATTCCTGACCCTAAATATTTACTGCCAGACCCCATTGGCACTCTACAAGCGGCAGAACAATTAATTAAGGAAGATTTTGTGGTACTACCTTATATTAATGCTGACCCACTTCTGGCCAAAAGATTGGAAGAAGTTGGTTGTGCTACAGTTATGCCTTTGGGGTCGCCCATAGGTTCAGGTCAGGGTATCCAGAATAGAGCTAATATTTCGATAATTATTGACAATTCTACTGTTCCTGTGGTAGTGGATGCAGGGATAGGAACTCCTAGCGAAGCAACTCAAGCAATGGAAATGGGAGCTGATGCTTTACTTATTAATTCGGCGATCGCTCTAGCCAAAAGTCCACCTATTATGGCTAAAGCTATGGGCATGGCCACGGAAGCAGGACGTTTAGCTTATCTAGCTGGCAGAATACCAAAAAAAGAGTATGCAAGTGCTTCTTCTCCTATGACTGGTAGGATTAACAGCATTTAGCTGTGGTGATCGTTTCCTATATTGCCCAATTTCTGTTAATCTAGTAATGATTAAAAAATAATAAAGAAAAAGGGTCTTTAATTATGCCATATACTACAGAAGAAGGCGGACGTTTAAATAATTTTGCTGAAGAGCCAAAGGTTTATCAAGCTGAGGCTCCAGATAAGAAACAACAAGTTACCTATATTATATTAGGAGCTTTAGGATTTTTATTAGTAGTTGGTTTAGTGTTTGTGGCTTTTTCTGTTTCTGCTTAAATTTTTAGTAGAGATTATTGAGAAACTGAACTAGGTTCCTGAAGTTTTAGGGGTCTAGTTTTTTACTCAGAGAAACCCGGTTTCTTTAAGAAACCGGGTTTCTGAGTTCATAAATTATCGGGTTTCTGTTCCCTGTTCCCTCCATACCTATTCCCTATTATTTCAAGGATTTGATATAATTAGGTCAATATTCAGCCGTCAGCGCTGTAGGGGGTTTGGATACCAAACCCCCTACTCCCAGGCTAAAACCCAAATTTTCCGGTCTTATTTAATTTGCCTTCCTTATTAATATTGGGTTTCGTTCTTTAACCCAACCTACGTCTACTACGTCTACCAAAAAGTTAGGATTTTAGGGAGACTGATAACTAATAACTGATAACTGATAACTTATCCCTTTAATAGAAAAGTGATAGACATTTCTGCCCCAACAATTTCTAGATTGAATCGGCAAATCTATCAACGCTTAAAACAAGCTTTATCTTTAAATTTACGCCGTCAAGTTTTTATAGCTGTATGTGATAATCAACATATCAGAGATACTATAGTTGAAAATTTACAACTAGACTTAACAAATAGGATAGATTACGCAGAACAGCAAGAAAATAATCATAAAGACATATTATTTGTTACACTCAATTTAAACTTAAATAATCCTCATCCGTTAACTCAAATTAATCAATGGTTTGCCGAAAATTATCAATTTCAACAAACAGAAAAATATCAAATTTTAGGGTTTCAAATTATTGGCGTAGAAAACCTAACTAAACAACCTTCAGGTGTTCAATGGTCATTTATTAGCAACCTCAAAAAAATAGCCACAAGTATATCCAAATTAGAATCCAGTATATTACTTTGGATAACTAAACCTTGGCTAAATACTATCAAACAATCAGCCCCAGAATTTTGGAATTGGCATACAGGTATATTTGAGTTTGAAGGAGACCCTACCCCCATAACTCCTACACAAAAAAAATCATCATTACCAAATCAAAAAAAGCCTTTATCTTTTTCCCCATCAATAACTAGCTTACCTGTTATTAATATAGTCAGACCATTAATGGCAGTCGAACAAAAGTCTGACACTTTTGAATTAAAAAATTCTCAACTTTATCTTCTTCCTCCAGCGCCACAAAAATTACCAGAATTAACTGCTAACTATAGCCAAAATCAAGAAAATATTCCACAGCAAAAATTAGAATTAGGGGAACTAGCAAATTTAGCATGGGCAGAAATTTCTAGAAAGTCCGGAAAAGAAAAAAATTCCTTGGAAAAACAACAAGTGAGAATTATTAGAGAAATTCAGGAGTTGAATAAATCTCAATATTCATCTCACGGATTAGCTTTAGGTTATAAAACTTTAGGAGATTTTTATCGTGACCAAGTTTTAACAGGAGAAGTTTCGGAGCCAAGTCTAATTATTGCCATTCATGCTTATGAGATGGTCATGGAGTGGATATCTCCAGATATAGAAGATACCAGCCAATTTTCTTCATATCAAATTCCTATTCTTGACATTTTTAACGATCTTGCCACCCTATATTGGATGTTGTCTCGTCAAGTTAAATCTAGTAGTAAGTCTGATTCTTTGATTTATTTGAAGCGAAGTATTATTCTCTATCAAATGGCTATCAATGAAGTTACCAAATCTCAAAAAGATACTTACGCCAGATTACAAAAAAATTTAGGTTTAGCTTATGCAGACTTAGCTATTTATCAGGAGGCAAAGCCGAATTGGGAAAAGTCGATTGCTGCTTATCAGGAAGCTATATTTTATCTGGATAAAGTAGCTAATGCTCAAGATTATGCTTCTACTTTAAATAATTTAGGGGCAGCTTATTGGAATTTGGCTCAACATACTCAAGGTGTTGAGCATTTACAAGGAGCAATTTTTGCTTATCAGGAAGCTATTGATTATTTTACCCCAGAAATTGAACCTCTAAACTATGCCATGATTCAAAATAACTTAGGGATAGCTTATTGGTATTTAGCTCAATTTCAAACAGAAGAATCAGAAAGTTTACTTCTCAAATCTATTGATGCTTATTTAGTTTCCCTGGAGTATCGGACTTCAGAAAATTTTCCTCTTGCTTATGCTGCCACAAAAAATAGTTTAGGTACAGCTTATTGGCATTTAGCTAACCAATTTGAAGAATATCAAATGCGGAGCAAGCTTTTTAAGAAAGCGATCGCTGCTTATTTGGAAGCAGTGAGTGTTGCGGAAAAGTTTTCTCCTTCTCAGCTTACTTTTGACTTATTGGCCACTCACAACAATATTGGGCTTGCTTATTATCAAGTAGCTATAGAGATAGATACCACACTAGACGGACGTAGTCAAGTTAGTAATTTAGAAGCAGCTTTAGAGCATCATTTACTAGCTCATAATGATAGACCCCAAACTAACATTAATGAAGTGCAAATTGAGGAAGCTAGTGTTAATTATATTTTGAGAATTATTCGTACCTTTTACAGTAAGTTTGGCATCAAAGGACAAAATATAGCTCTCTCTAAAATTCCCAGTGATTTATTGCCTAAAATTTTAGTGATGTTGTAGTCAAAAAATATCCCATAAAAACCATTTTATTTAGGCAAATACCACATCTATAAATTGTGACATTTTTCTGCAAATAGGACTGAATAAAATTTAATTTTAGTAGATGACTTAGGACTTATATTGGGAACTTAGAAACGAAATTTTTCTTTGAATTTATATAGTAAAGAGCTATATTTGATCAGAATCAGAGTATTTATAAAATTATGCAAAAAAAAATTTTATGATAGAATTAAATTAAGTACATCCTGAAAAACTAAAAATTTAGTTGTATGATAATTACACTATACTTAATATTTTTGTTATGTCTTCTGCCAAAATCTTAGCTATTGATGACGATCCAGCAATCCGAACTTTAATTCAGCGGTATTTAAGTCAACAAAACTATCAAGTAGAGTCTGCTGGAGACGGTAAAACTGCTCTAGAATTATTTAGTAAATTTGCCCCAGATTTAGTCGTTTTAGATGTAAATTTACCTGATACTACTGGTTTTAAACTTTGTCAAGAAATGCAAAAGAATACAAATGTCTTTGTTTTAATGTTGACAAGTCTTGCAGATGAAGAAAGCAAATTACAAGGTTTTGAAGGGGGTGCAGATGATTATATGACAAAACCTTTTGGTTTGATAGAATTAAGCGCTCGTGTCAGAGCTATTTTAAAGCGCCGAAAATTAGTTTTAACTCCAGAACCAAAAAACTTAAAAATTGGAGATTTAGTAATTTTTCCTCTTGGTAGAGAGGTTAAAGTTAAGGAAGAATCAATTGCTTTAACAGCATTAGAATTTGACTTACTAAACTGTTTAGCTACTGAACCTGGTCGTGTTTGGAAACGTTCAGAATTAATCCAAGAAGTTTGGAATTTTGAGTATGTTGGAGATGAACGGGTTGTGGATGTTCATATTAGTCAAATACGGAAAAAAATAGAGAAGAAAAGTGATAATTTACCTAGAATTATAACTGTTAGGGGTATTGGTTATAAGTTAGATCTTTTATCTTCTAATCAACAGAGTAAGGAGTAAGTTAAAACCCATTTAAAATGGGTTTTAGCAAGTCAAAAATCAAAATTCAGAAGGGTGGCATTATTAACTAGACATAGAACAAATATGTGGTTTAAATGCTTAAGATTTAGGGGAAAATACAGCGCTTTCCATTGTTATGAGGTAAAGTCGCGGGCAAGATGCCCGCACTAAAAAGCTTTACTAGCCGTCATTATCAATTATCCATTAACTAATCCCTTCAAAAGGTCCTAAAAAAGTAGGTTTAGGACGAGTAATATGAACTTCTAAAAATGCTTTTAAAACTGCCAAAAATTCACGGGTAGAATAACGTCTCATAGAATCATTTCTAAATTTTCCCCAGTCTATTGTACCTAAGCCTACAGCATCTACTCCTAATTGACGACAGGTATAAACTGCGCGAGGTAAATGATAGTTTTGAGTCACTAAAACTGCTTGATTAATACCAAATATTTCTTTAGCTCGATAACAACTTTCATAGGTACTAAAACCTGCATAATCTAGAGTAATATTTTCAATAGGTACACCACGACTAATAGCATATTCTTGCATTGCTTTTACCTCATTATAATCATAGGCGCTATTATCACCAGTCATCAAAATTTTTTTCACACTACCAATGTTGTATAAATTAACTGCTCCTTGTACTCGGTCAGCTAACATTGGGGTGGGAGTACCATCTTGCCAAATTCCAGCTCCAAAAACTATGGCAATAGGTTTAGCTGGAATTTCTTCTGGATTTTTGTACCGATATCTACTTGTAGCTACTCTAATATAAAAGTTTAAAGCTACAGGAATTAATAGTATTGTTAATAGAAAAAGCGACAAAATTAAGCGTTGTTTAAGTAAAAAAAATTTCAGAAACATAGGTTATTTCAGTTATCAGTTATCAGTTAGTTGATTAGATGTTTAAGTTAATTATACATTGGGATTTTATTGATTTAGCTTTTCCTAATTAAATCAGTCATTTTAGTTATAATTACTTCTGGCTACAACTAGATACTGGAAATACAGAAGTTTATTTTTCTTGTTGGATTGAATATAGGGTTTAGCTGCACGACATTATAAGCTAATAGACATTTTCAATGGCTATTAGCTTATTAAAGCATATAATTTGTGGCAGTAAATTATACCAATCTGAAAAAATAATGCTACAAAAAAGTTGGTCTCAATCAGATATTCTTAAAAATATCTATTTTAATTCATTTTAGATAATTTTATTTACCATTTGTATCTGCTCAATAAATGGATGTGAACTACTAATTTAGGAATAACTTGACGCCATTTGAGGCTTGCCATTTACCGATTTACTCCAGATTATTTAGTGGTTACTATAATTTTTCTATTTTTTTTCCTATTATTCCTTCTTCTTCCTTCTTTCTTTTTCCTTCTTTCTAAACCGAATTATGATGTGCTAAACCAACAGCTTCAGAAATAGAATTTAATCCCTGTTCATCTAACTTTTTTAATAATCCTTGAAGAATGTGTTTCACCATTCCCGGTCCTTGATATACCCAACCTGTATAAACTTGAATTAGACTTGCACCCGCAGTAATTTTATCCCACGCATCCTCTACAGTAAAAATTCCACCTACACCAATAATTGGTAATTTTCCTTCTGTTTTTTGCCAGATAAATTTAATTATTTCTGTCGATCTTTTGGTTAATGGTGCGCCACTTATTCCACCTAGTTCTTCAGTTACTTTTTTACCGGTTCTGGAGATAATTTTAGTTTTTAATCCCTCACGATTAATAGTTGTATTAGTGGCAATTATTCCAGATATTTTATATTCTTTAATTATCTCTAAAATTGAGGCGATCGCTTCATCTTCTAAATCTGGTGCAATCTTAACTAAAATTGGCTTATTGCTTTGATTTTCTTGTTGCAATACTGACAAAATTTTACTTAAGCTTTCAGCATTTTGTAGAGAACGTAATCCTGGAGTATTAGGAGAAGAAACATTAACTACAAAATAATCTCCTAAACTTTTTAACAATCGAAAACTATCTAAATAATCTGTTGGTGCTGCCTCTAAATCAGTTATTTTAGATTTACCAATATTCACACCATAAGGAAACAAAGAAGGAGGAATCAAAGAATTAGTTTTTCTCTGATTTTGTAATCTTTCAGCTAAAGCAGCAGCACCTTGATTATTAAATCCCATTCGATTTAAAACAGCCGAATCTTTAGGTAAACGAAACAATCTTGGTTGGGGATTTCCTGGTTGTTTATGGAAAGTGACTGTACCTAGTTCAGCAAATCCAAAACCTAATCGAGGCCAAGCATTAATAGCTAGACCATCTTTATCATATCCTGCTGCTAAACCAACAGGATTTTTAAAATTTAATCCCCATAAATTTTGCTCTAAACGAGTATCTTCAAAACATAAAAATTTCTCTATTATTGTCTGAGGTATACTTATTGATTGGGAGTTGGAATAAGTATCCATAAAATTGAGAATATTTAGGACTTGATGATGTGCCCATTCTGGATCTGCTTTTAATCCAGAAAATATAATTGGCAGTAAGATAGAACGATAAATATTTAACATTTTTTTTTAAGTTAGGGAGTAGGGAGTAGTTAGGAGTTAAGGTTTAGGGTATTTGTAAAAGAGGTGGTTGGAAAAGTAGTCAGAGTAATTTTTCTGTAATAGTCAGCTAAAAAATGCTCAATTTTTGATTTTTCGGGAACCGTAGTTTAAGAACCTCAAAGTTCACACTTTTTTATAGCTAAAAAAACTGAAAGCTTTATCTATAAATACTTTTAGATTTAATCAGCAAGCGCTAATTATTAATTATTTAACCATACTTTTAATTCTGTAAAATATCTAAATTGCTCTTTCCCCCTTTAGACGTAATTAAGCTGATAGATGATAGCTAACTTTTGTTTGCGAAGTATTCCGCAGGAAATGCTTACAGAAAAAGGTAACAAGCTAACTTTAATAGTTTATTTAAAAAGCTGAGTGCTAAATACTAAATACTAAATACTAAATGCTTAAATCTTCTGCTAAAAGTTTCAGAAATTTTATAGTAACTATTTATCTTAAGTTTATTTTTAAATCAGTTGAATTTAAGGTATCTAGATCGGTATTAAAATATCAATTTTTTTGATTTCACAGTTTTCAGGTAAGTTAGATCGTGTTTGTAATATACCATCTCCTAGTGCAATAAAGTACATCTTTTTTTATTTTTAAAATTTTCTCTGTTTCCAGTTCCCTATTTTCTATTTATTAATAATTAAAATAACTTCTGAAAAAATTAGCTAAAATCGTCCTTGGTACTAGCTTACTTACTAGCTTAGATTTTGGTACTATGGTAGTAGAAAGAGGTGGTTTAGATAATCTTAAATTCCGCTATTCTCATTTAATAAAATATCTCAATAATCAAAATAGAGAACTTCAGGATATTCAAGCGCCAAATCTTAATCATCAAAAATATAGTGACATTAATTTAGCTGAACTTTTCAATTACATATCGCCAAAAGATGGTATGCTTTCTATTGATAATTGAAAATTTAATACTGCTAAAATTACATCTTTATTCTGCTAATTTTTCATGTTTTTTACCTAAAATCTGATACTTTTGACCTACCTAAAATTGCTGAAAAATTTATCTTTCAATAGTGTAAAATTTATTCAGAAAACCCTAATTATGAGAGAAAAACTAAGGGGAAATTATGAATGACAACTTTTTCTATAACTCCTCTAAATCTTAAATCTTAACTACTCCCTACTCCCTAATTATTTAGTAAATATTGTGAGTAATACTGCTCCTAATAAATAATAATTAGCTTGTAAATTTAATCCAGCTTCTTTGCCAAATTTTGCACGAGCTGTCGGACTATATAGATTTAAACCTCCTGGAGTAATACCTAAATATTGAAATTCATCTTGCCATTGAAAATAAGAATCAACTAAATAAAAATATCCACCAGGGCGCAACACTCTACTAACTTCATTAAATACTTTTTGAGGATGAGGATAATGTAAAAAACTAATCGTATTAAAAACAGCATCAAATTCTGCTTCAGCAAAAGGCATTTCTTCAGAATTTCCTGATACAAACCTTAAACGTTGTGGATAATAATTCCGACTATTAGCTTGACTAATCATTTCTGGAGATAAGTCTAAACCAGTACCTTGAATAGTAGGAAAATTAACAGCAAGACGATTCAGAAGTTTACCTGTACCACAACCTAAATCTAGTACATTTGCAGAAGTTGATAAATTTACATATTCCAACAATCTTTGATGTATAGCTTGATAAATTACTGATGGAAATAACCAATCGTAACTTGGTGCCCAACGGTCAAAAAATGTTTGTTTAATAGAAGTATTATTTGTCATCTTATTTCAGATTTCAGTTATTAGTTATAGAATTATTACTTACGGAGGTCAACCCAGAAACTATGTTTCTACCATAACTACGAGAAACTGACTTTCTTTGGGGAGGTAATAATTAATTCAGGACTTACACAACATAAGAAAATATACACTATTACAAATAGCTTGTTTTCTAAAGGTTTGCGTAAGCCCCGTAATTATTAATTATTAATTATTTTTCTCTAGTAATTTCAATAGTAACTTTGCCACTAAAATCAGGAATAGGAGCAGATAATTTAGTTAAACTAACCTTGACATTTTGCACTAATGGCTGTTCTAAAATAGCTTTAGCAATTACATCTGCTACTTTTTCTAATAAAGCAACCTTAGAATTTTTCACTAATTCTTGGACAGTTTTAACTATACTGCCATAATCTACAGTATCTTCTAAGGCATCACTTCTACTAGCAGCAGTTAAATCTAACCCTAAAGTTAAATCTACTTCAAACCATTGACCTAATACTTTTTCTTCTGGAAAAAATCCGATGTATCCATAGCAACGAATCCCAGTAATTAAAATTGAGTCCATAATAACTAATAAAAAAAGAGTTCCATCACTTTTTTATTTTAATTGCAGTAGTAACATATTTTTTTGATACTATAAATATTTGCTTTGAAAATTTTGACTATTGACTAATAACCTAAAAATTTTGAGGAAACTATAACGTTATAGTTATTTGCCTTGAAAATTTTGACTATTGACTACTAAGCTGAAAATTTTGAGGAAACTATAACGTTATAGTTATTTGCCTTGAAAATTTTGACTATTGA